>CP134536.1:1760000-2060000 GCA_031826515.1 Flavobacteriaceae bacterium HL-DH10
CCTTTTGACGGTTCCAGAGATGGTTTTGTTTTAGGTGAAGGAGCAGGTGCTTTAGTTCTAGAAGAATATGAGCATGCAAAAGCAAGAGGGGCAAAAATATATGCTGAGGTAGCAGGAGGTGGATTATCTTCTGATGCTTACCATATGACCGCGCCGCATCCAGAAGGTATTGGTGTTGTTGAGGTAATGAAAAATTGTTTAGAAAATGCAGGACTTAAACCAGAGGATGTAGACCATATTAATACACATGGTACATCAACACCTCTAGGTGATGTTGCAGAACTTAAGGCAATTACAAAAGTTTTTGGTAGTCATGCAAAGCATATAAATATTAATTCTACAAAATCAATGACAGGACACCTTTTAGGTGCAGCAGGAGCTATTGAAGCTATTTCGGTTATATTGGCAATGGAGCATAATATTGTACCTCCAACAATTAACCACACTACTGTTGATGAAAATATTGATCCAGAATTAAATTTAACTTTAAACAAGGCTCAAAAACGCGAAGTTAAAGTAGCAATGAGTAATACATTTGGATTTGGCGGTCACAACGCTTGTGTATTATTCAAGAAAATAGATTGAATCCCGAATGAAAAACATTCGTAACATATTAAATTCCCGTTTTAAACGCAACGGGAATTTTTTTATGGAATTAAATAAAATTCTTGGATTTAAGCCTAAACAAATAAAATTCTATAAAAAGGCCTTTACACACCGTTCTATGAATATAAAGGACAGTAAAGGAAATGCTATTAATTATGAGCGCTTAGAATTTTTAGGCGATGCCATGCTAAGTTCGGTTATAGCTTCTCATTTATATCTTGAAGTTCCAAGTGGTGATGAAGGTTACTTAACTAAAATGCGATCTAAAATTGTAAGTAGAGAGCATTTAAATGAGTTAGGTAGAGATCTTAAACTCATTGATTTAGTTGAAAGTAAAATACCTCCAGGTCAATTTGGAGACAATATTCATGGAAATTTATTTGAAGCTTTAATAGGTGCTATTTTTTTAGATAAAGGGTATAAGTATTGCGAGAAATTTATTTTTAAGCGCGTTATTATTCCGTATGTAGATATAGAAACTCTTGAAGGAAAGGTAATAAGTTATAAGAGCTTATTGATTGAGTGGTGCCAAAAAGAAAAGAAAACATTTAATTATAATGTTTATGAAGATACTGGTAATGATGATGTTAGACATTTTTCAGTAAAGCTTTCAATTGACAATAAAATTATAGCTAAGGCAAGAGCCACATCAAAGAAAAAGGCTGAAGAAAAAGCATCAAAGCGTGCTTTCTTTGCATTCCAAAGCAGGATGTCTAAAATGATTTAAAGAAATTTCTTTAAAAACAATTTACTACAACGTTTTAGTTGCCTTTCTTATTAAGATTAAGTAAAATATATCATTACTAAATTTTTTAAATACTATATTTACGCTTTTAATTTAAAGTTATGGCCGTTCATAAGCTTGTTCTTGACGATGTTTTTGATGAAGTGTTGTGCACTTTAATAGCAATTCATTGTTCGCTTGAAGATTACCGTTTGGCCTATCTTCTTAACAAGCATTTAGGAATAACTTTAATTAGAAAACCATCAGATTTAGACTATGATAAAGGTAAATCAACGTATTCTATTTTTGATTGGGAAGATGATAAACAATTAATAACTTGGAGTTTTGTTTCTAATGTTTGTAAAACAGAAAGTTTCCAACAAATAAATTATGAATCATTATTTGAAAACCAAGAAAAAATAACAAAAACGACTCATTTAATACCTGAATATAAGCGTGTTAATTATTTTTTAAAAATAGATAACGAGTTCAATTTAAGTAAAGAAAAATATATTGTAAATAGTATATTAAGAATACCTCAAATTGCAACAGCTTATAGTATTGATAGTAGTCAATTAAAATCTAAAGACAATTTAATTTTTAGCTAATGCCGATAAGAAAGAAAACCAAAATAGTAGCTACATTAGGTCCAGCTACAAGCACCAAAGAAGTTTTAAAAGGAATGCTTGAAGAGGGCGCTAACGTATTTAGAATTAATTTTTCTCATGCCGATTACGCCGATGTTGCAGAGCGTATAAAAATGATTAGAGAACTAAACGATGAGTTTGGTTTTACTGCGGCTATTTTAGCAGATTTACAAGGACCAAAACTTCGTGTAGGAGTTATGCAAGAAGATGTTGTTGTGAACCCTGGTGATGAAATAATTTTTGCAACAGGTGAGCGATTTGAAGGCACAAAAGAACGTGTTTACATGACCTACGAAAGGTTTCCACAAGACGCTAAACCTGGTGAGCGTATTCTTTTAGATGATGGAAAATTAATGTTTGAAGTTGTTTCTACAAATAGTAAAAACGAAGTAGTTGCACGTGTTATTCAAGGAGGACCTTTAAAATCTAAAAAAGGAGTTAATTTACCAAATACCAATATATCGCAACCTGCGCTTACAGAAAAAGATATTGAAGATGCCATTTTTGCTATCAGTCAAGATGTGGATTGGATTGCTTTATCATTTGTACGTCATGCAGAAGATTTAATACAATTGCGTGATTTAATAAACCAACACACTAATCATAAAATTCCAATTATAGCTAAGATTGAAAAACCTGAAGCTGTAGAGAATATCGATAAAATTGTGACTCATTGTGACGGTTTAATGGTAGCACGTGGTGATTTAGGTGTAGAAGTTCCAGCAGAAGAAGTTCCACTAATTCAAAAACAATTAGTATTACGAGCTAAAAAAGCTAGAATTCCAGTAATCATAGCAACCCAAATGATGGAAACTATGATTGATAGTTTAACACCAACAAGAGCCGAAGTAAACGATGTTGCTAACTCGGTTATGGATGGTGCAGATGCTGTTATGCTATCAGGTGAAACATCTGTGGGTAAATATCCAGTTCAAGTTATTAGACAAATGTCAAATATCCTGAAAAGTGTAGAAGATTCTAATCTTATACAAGTACCACAATTGCCTCCTCATATTCGTACTAATCGTTATATAACAAAATCTATTTGTTATCATGCCGCAAATATGGCAAATGAAATTAGTGCTAAAGCTATTTCAACATTAACAAATAGTGGCTATACAGCTTTTCAAATTTCAGCTTGGAGACCATCATGTCATATACTAGTGTTTACTTCAAACAAGCGTATTTTAACTCGTTTAAGTTTACTTTGGGGCGTTCGTGCTTTTTATTATGATAAGTTTGTAAGTACAGATGAAACTATTGAAGATGTAAATGATATAGCTTGTAAAAAAGGATATTTAGAAGTAGGAGATATGCTAATTAGTTTAGCAGCTATGCCTATTCAAGAAAAAGGAATGGTAAATACATTAAGAGTTACAGAAATTACAAACTGTAGTTTTTAGTAAAAGACCTCAATATTAATAAAAAAAACTCCCGTAGATAATTTCTATGGGAGTTTTTTATTGTGTATATTTTTTAGCTATTTTATTAGAAAGTTCCTATAAAATGACTTCCTCCAACGTTTACTAATTCTGCTCCTTTAGTTACTTCTTCTGTTTCTGTATCGATAACATAAATATTTCCGTTTTGTCCAACTGGAGCTTGAGTTACAAATATTTCAGTTCCATTAACAGCAAAACCTTGGTATTGGAATAAGTAGAAATCTGGATCATAAGGGATAGCATCAATTTTTATAGCTGTTTTTGTATTTAAATCAACTAAAGCAAAAAATCCTTGTGCTCCAGCTAAACCTTCTTGAGATCCTGAGTGACGGTAAGCTACTACTGCTTTTCCGTTTGCAGTAGGTCTCCAAGCAAGAATATAAACTTCTTCAATACCTAAAGCATCGTCTAAGTTAAAATCATACGTATTGTCATATTCGTTATTGGATCCAATTTTTAAGATGTGAGATCCTTCTGGGTCGCCTTGGTTGGCTTGATAAACACTTCCGTTATATTCGAAAGAATTAATACTACGGTAACCATTAGTATTTCCGTGGCCTACATTAGAAGAAATTACAATTGGGTTTAATAATGAAGGATAGTCTAATACAATAGTTTTAGACCCTAAAATTTCGTAATCATTATCTCTTTCGGCAGTAGTAGGATCAACTTTACTTATACGTGCGCCAATGTATAATTTATTTCCAGCAGCATTTAATGTAGGCATATCAATTCTAGAAATATAATAACCGTTTGCTTCTTCTTCTGCTGTTAAAGGAATATTTGACTCTTGAAAATTTTTAATTAAAGAATTTTCTAAATCTAATGTTACAATACCCATAGTCGCTTCGGTACGTATATATGTGTCGTCTGTAGCATCGTCTGGTGTATCGTTATCATCAAATTGGTGTTCGGTAGAAACATAAACAGCAGCACCTGTCTTATCTCCATCAAATAATTTTATCCATCTTGGAGCAGAACCTACGTAAGGTGCAATGCTAACCTCAGAACCTGTTGGAGTGAAATTTTGACCACCATTTACAGTATATTTAGTATAGTTTCCTCCAGTATCTCCAGCATAGCTAATGTTAAAAATTGTGTTACCACCTTCAGAGGCTTGTAAACGAGCTGTTCTGTTTGAAGGTACTATAAACCCATTCTCAAAAGGTTCGATTGATATAGTTGGGTCTTTGGCATCTTCGCTGCTAATGCTATAAATTAAAGTACCACCATTACCATCACCTGGGTTATCTCCCATTTTAGCTGCGGCAACAGTAATCCATCTACCATCTTCAACAAGTTCAGGGTCTAGGTTTCCGTCATTATCATCGCTACTACAAGCTGTAATTAGGCTGGCTACTAGTAATAAGGTAACTAATGTTTTTGTATTTAAAAATGTTCGTTTCATTTTATTTTGAATTTTAATAGTTAGAAATTATTTGATTTTATAATTTAATTTTAGATAGAATGCTTGTCCTGGTTTTTGTACTCTTAAATTATCGTATAAGGGTTCATCGAGTATATTTTTAATATCAAAACTTATAATTAATTTATTGTTAGGAAAGTTGTAGGTAAGTCCAAAATCTTGAGCGATTTGTTGTGGAACTTCAAAAAAATCATTTCCTGCTGTATTGCTACCTTGAGGGGGTAAATATGAAAATGTATCGGTAAAATATAGGGTGTAAAAGAAGTTTAATCGAGAATCTTTTTGAATAGCGTTTTTTATAGAATAGCGTAAACCTCCATTCATAGTAAAAAATGGGGTATTAGGCACGTCTATTTCTATACCACGATTTATAACTTTTAAAGTTAAACGAGTAATATTAAAGTTGAGTTCTAAATTGTTATTATAGCTATAATTTAATTGAGCCTCTATCCCTTTAGAACTTCCGTTACCTTGATTTTCATAAAGTATAAGCTCTTCGTCTGGTGTTCTTTCAATGGGTAAACCAATTCTGTCTTTAATATTTCTAGTAAAAAGGTTTGTTGTTAGAGTAAATTCATGTTTTTTTAATTGAAATGCTCCAAATCGAAACCCTAAATTGTAGTTTTTACTTTGTTCTGGTGTTATACTTGGGTTGGCTATTACATTATCACCATCATTACCAAAAGTTTCAGTTTCGTTTGGCAAACGAATGGCTTTTTCAGCCGAAGTTAATAGTGTAACTTCGGGAATAATAGCATATGAAATTGCAAATCCGTATCCATTATATTTTTTATTACTACTTATTATTTCGTCTACTATTATATTGTTTCCTTCGTTATCAGTTTGGTTTTCAGGATCTATACTAACTGTTTTTTGTTGATAATGTTTGCCAAATAAATTTGTTTTTAATTTATTATTGAAAGCATTTAACTCATAGGTTAAAGAATAGATGTTTTTATATAAGTCTCTAGACCCTGTATATGTGTTTTCTGTTGCGGAAGCAAACTCATCTTTATCTTCTCTATCAATACTACTAAATACGTGATTGAATAAAACTTTATGAGAATTGTGTAAAGCATAAGATATTCCAGTTCTTACAGACGCTACATTTCTATTAATATAATTATGGATGGGACCATATTCTGTTTTCTCTTGTTGAGAACCCCATGTGTATTGATATTCATTGCCTTGATAGTCTATTGATCTTTTGCCATTCCAGCTATATGCCCAAGGTAGGGTATCACTAACTACACGGTTTCTTTTTCCATATAATCCATGAATGTTTACATCTAAACCTTTGGTAAATAAACTTTTCTTTTGGTAGGTTAAGTTTGTAAGTAAAGCATCTGATTCCATGAATCGATCTTTATAAGGCATAATAGTAATAAAAGCACCATGTTGAATCTCTTTATAATCATTAGACCCGGTAACTCCAATTAAAAATTGGTCAGCCCATTTTACATTAGTAAATCCAATTTGAGCCATTCCTCCTGTAGATTTGTAGGCATCATTAAATCTTCTTGCTGTTATAGGGGTTTGTACACCTCCTAATCCAGTAACTTTAACTTGACCACCCCAAACTTTATAATCATTGTCTGAATAATTATGAAAAGCAGAACCTTTTACAGTAAAACCAGATTTTTCAAAACGATATAAGCCATTTAAACTGGTTTGCAATGTGTTAAATGATCCATAAGACACAGAAGCACTGAAGTTTGTTTTTGTAGAATTATGAAGTACAATATTTATGGCGCCACCTAAAGCATCGTCTGCCAAATGACCCGGGACAACGCCTTTGTAGATTTCAATTCGTTTTATCATTGATGGAGGAATACTATTTAAACTAAAAGAGGGGCCATAAATAGAAATTGGTATACCATCAATAAAAATGCGAACAGCACTACCGGTTAATCCATTTAAACTATATTCTACCTGTGATCCTAAACCACCATTTTGTCTTAATTTAACGCCAACTGTCGTATTTAATAATTCGTTTGTTTGAATATTTCTAACACTTGCTTCTTCCGTTTCTATAACGTTTACAGCAAAACCATCGTCTTCAATTTTACGTTTTTCAGTTTTAGTTTTTACTAAAACTTCTTGTAAATCCTGATAGTTAGTTAATTCTAAAATACTATTAACTGATTTGATTTTAGTGTTTAATAGAATTGATTTTGTTACACTTTTAGCGTTAAGAGAATGAATGTTAAGTATGTAATTACCGTAGGGGATATTTTTAAATATAAACTCTCCGTTTATACCTGCCGATGTTTCTTGTTTAAGATTAGAGTTTTCTAAAACTATTGATGTACCTATTGCTGGCTTATTATTATCAAACAATACATAACCTGTAATATTTCCGTTTTGACTAAAAGCAGAATAGCTTAAAAACAATATTAAAACGGTGACATAAATTTTAATAGGAATCATGAATAAATTTTTGTCAAAAATAACCTTATTTATATTTAGTCCAAATAAAAATAAAAGTTTTAATGATAATTTGTTTTATGATAAGCTATCATGTATTTTTAAAAATATATTAAGGATATAATTGAATATTTAATAAAATAAAATCGTTATTTTAAATAAATCTAAATAAAAGGACTCGTGATTAATGAGTGTTATAAAGGGATGATTCCTTAAAATAGTATAAATATTTTTTAAAAAAAATGGATTGGTAATTAGAATTCAAATTTTAACTGAACGCTAATAGATTTTTTTTCTATTGGCGTTTTTGGTTTTTCAGTATTTAAATTAGACATAGAAATACCAAGTAATCGTACCGAATTATTCAATTTTTCTTGATACAATAACTCTTTTGCTGTTTCTAAAATAATATCGGTATCTCTTATATAATAAGGCAGTGTTTTACTTCTGGTTTGCAAAGAGAAGTCACTATATTTTATTTTTAAAGTGACTGTTTTGCCAGCAACTTTGCTTTTAGTTAAGCGTTTGGAAACTTCATCAGCAATATGTTTTAGCTTTTTAAGCATGAATACTTCACTTGATAAATTTTCACTAAAAGTACGTTCGGCAGCTAAACTTTTTCTAATCCGGTTTGGCTTTACTTCACTATTATGGATTCCTCGAACTACATAGTAGTAATAACGACCAGATTTACCAAAATTTTCATCTAACCACTCCATAGATTTTTGTTTTAAATCTAAGCCCGTAAAAATGCCTTTTTGGTACATTTTTTCTGCCGTTACTTTTCCAACCCCATAAAATTTTCTAATGTCTAACTGTTCTAAAAATTCAATAACCTCTTCTGGATTTACTACTTTTTGTCCGTTAGGTTTGTTATAATCACTTGCAATTTTAGCAATAAATTTATTTATAGAAATACCTGCGGAAGCTGTTAAACCAACCTCATTAAATATTCGTTCACGAATTTCTTTAGCAATTAAAGAAGCGCTTGGGTTTCCTTTTTTGTTTTCAGTAACATCTAAATAAGCTTCGTCTAACGAAAGCGGTTCTACCAAATCGGTATAATCATAAAATATTTTGCGAATTTTTTTAGAGATTTCTGTATATCTATCAAAATGAGTTTTTACGAAAATAAGATCAGGACATAATTTGATTGCTAAATTCCCAGACATAGCACTTTTTACTCCAAATTTTCTAGCCTCGTAACTCGCAGCACTTATCACACCACGTTTACCACCACCGCCTACAGCAATGGGTTTCCCTTTTAAATCGGGGTTATCCATTTGTTCAACAGATGCAAAAAAGGCATCCATATCTACATGAATAATTTTTCTAATTGGTAAATCGTTTGACATAGTGTAAATTTAGGCATTCTTGTGAAGGCAAGAATCTCAATTAATAAAATTAATGAAAATATACCCGTTTTTTCGGGCTAAATTATGATAGAAATAGAACGGAAGTTTTTAGTAAAGTCGGATACTTATAAAGAGGAAGCTTTTAAAAAAAACAGAATTGTTCAAGGATATTTAAATTCTCATAAAGAAAGAACGGTTCGTGTTAGACTAAAAGGAGATAAGGGGTTTATAACAGTTAAAGGACAATCTTCAAAAAATGGATTATCACGTTTTGAATGGGAAAAAGAAATTAATAGTTCAGAGGTAGAAGCGTTATTAAAACTTTGTGAATCAGGTGTTATTGATAAAATACGTTATGAGGTCAAAATAAAAAACCATATTTTTGAAGTAGACGAGTTTTTTGGAGATAATGAAGGTTTAGTTATTGCTGAAGTTGAATTAAAAAGTGAAAATGAAACCTTTGAAAAACCCGATTGGTTAGGAGAAGAAGTTACAGGAGATGTTAAATATTATAACGCTATGTTAAGTGAAAATCCTTATAAAAACTGGGATTAATTTTAAAAATTATACAGATGAAGAAGCTAATATTTTTAATGTTTATTTTAATCTTTTTTGTAGCCTGCAAAGAAGAATCAAAAACATCAATTTCAAATATAGAAGAAAACACACCAGAACTTATTGAGGAAAAAATAGATTCTATAGTAGAAATAGAACCTGTTAAAAAATCAGTAAAAGACATCAAAGATGAATTACATGCTAAAGGCTTTAAAACTTTTGATTATGTTGATGAAAAAACCCAAGACACTATTTTAATGCAACGATATTTTATGGTGTTTTTAAAAAGCGGTCCAATACGATCTCAAAATGAAGAAGAAGCCGAACTTTTGCAAAAAGAACATTTAGCACATTTAACAAAAATGTATGAATTAGGTTATGCCGATATTTCAGGACCTTTTGGTGATGATGGCGATATTAGAGGTGTAACTATTTACAATGTACCAACACTTAAAATAGCAGATAGTTTAGCCCATGCAGATCCTATGGTTAAAGCAGGACGTTTAGAAATTGAAATACATCCATGGTGGGCAGCAAAAGGAGGATCTTTAAAATAATACTTAAACTTATTAAGATTATTTTACAGTTTATTAATGTTACATCTATTGTAGCATTACTAACGGCACATTTTGTTATAAAAGAGCGAACTTTTTTGTCTTCATTGATTTTCTATGCGCTTCCTTTACCTATAATTATTGTTGTCGTTTTGTTTATTTCCATTGTTCTTACTAAAAAATGGAGACGATTTAATTTAATACTGGCTTCAATATTATTACTGGTATGGTTAAGTAAAAGCTTTAAGCTACATATTCCAGATGATATTAATAAATCAGATTTAGAAATAGTTTTTTGGAATGCTTCAAGAGCTAACGATTTTCAAATGGCTTTTAATAAAAATGAAGGGGTGCCAGATGTAATGGTTTTAGTAGAATCAAAAAAAAATGATATTGAAGAATTTAAAAGGAAATATCCTAATTATTATTTTTATGAATCTGATAGAGAGTTATTTGTTTTTTCAAAAGCACCATTAATTATTGAGAGTGAAAACAAATCAAAGTTTAGTACAACAGTTATAAATTTTAAAACGTTTGGGATTAATTTTTATGCCGTTGATGTTACAGGAAGTTTTGATGTTCCTAGAGAATGGGGGCTGAATTATGTAAATAAACAAATTAACAGAAAAGATAATACTATTGTTTTAGGTGATTTTAATGTGCCTTATGAATCTATTTATTTAAAGCAATTTAAAAAAGGTTTTAATCATGCATTTAACGAAAAAGGGAATGGGTTTAGAGAAACGTGGTATAATAATATTCCTTTGCTTTCTTTAGATCATATTTGGGTTTCTAAAGATTTAAAGGTTTTAAAAACGGAGAAGTTTTATACTAAGGAATCTGATCATAGTATGTTAAAAACTTATATAAGGAAATAACTTTATTCTGAAATTGTAATCCATCGTTTAGCCTCATTACCAAATTCATCAACAACAGTAATAAGGTGTTTACCTGCTTTAGGAATAATAGCTAACTCGTGAATGTCTTTAGTGCTTCCAATATACCTTTCATCAATATACCAAAATACTGTTGTTTCAGGTTTTGAATGCGCTATTTTTAAGATGAGATCATTCGTTTTTCCATCAAAGTCTTTTGGTAAAAAAATGGTGTTATTTTCTTTCGGATAGATAAATTGAATAGACACCCTATTTTCACCTAAACAATCATCTCTAAATTTTGGCAACGGTTTATAAAACGGGTTTTTAGTTTTGTAATAATAAGCCATTAGTGGAGGTAATACAAACCAAGATTTATGCTTTATGTTATTGATGTCTACACATGAGGAATTTACTTGAAATGTTTCTGTTTTATCTAAATGCACAAGAATATGATACGGACAAGGCTCTGTTTTTAATCCGCTTATTTGGATAAATTTATTTTCTATATCATCGCAATTTTGTGACGCGCGATAGCCACTTTTTTTACAAATCGATATTTTTTGCATGTCGTCAAAAGGTTTTGAAAACCAATCGCTGTTTGGTAATAAATCGAACACATCAAATAAAATAGGTGCTGCTGTTTGCACACCAACTAATCCTGGTCGACCTTCGCCATCGGCATTGCCTACCCAAACACCTACTACATAATCTTTGGTGCTTCCAATAGCCCAAGCATCACGAAATCCAAAGCTAGTACCTGTTTTCCAGGCAATTTGTTTAGAGCCATCAAAAAACTCCCAATTTTCATCACTTTCAGGTCTGTTTACTTCTTTTAAACTTTCATAAGTTAAATAAACAGAAGCGGCATCAAATAAGGTTTTATCATTTGTTTTTTTTCCGAAGTCAATATGTTTTGAGGCTAGAAAAGTAGGTTCGCAAAATTCATTTGAGAAATATTCGCTAGAAGTTTCAGAATAATGATTTAAGGTTGAAGAAAGTGCTGCATAACTTTTACATAAATCCCATAAGTTGCTTTCGGCACCACCAAGAATTAAAGATAATCCATAATGATTGGCATTATATTTTAAATCTTTAAGATGTAATTCTTTTAGATAATGGTGAAATCTATCCAATCCAAATGTTTGTAACATACGAACAGCAGGCACATTTAAAGACCTTGATAAAGCGCGACTAGCAGGTACAGCACCATCGTAGGTTTTATTATAATTTTCAGGGTTGTAACTTCCAAATTGAGTTGGCACATCGGTAACTAAAGAATTAGGAAGCATATCGCCAGCATCTAACATGGCTGCGTATAAAAAAGGTTTTAAAATACTACCTGTGCTTCGGGGTTTATTAATAATATCTACATCTTTTTGATGTGCTTTATCAGTTGGAGTGTTGCCTATATAAGCTAAAACTTGTCGTGTTTTCACATCTAAAACTAAAACGGCAGCATTGTAAATTTCATTCTGACTTAATTGGTTATAATGACTTTTAACAATATGATTAACTCGTTTTTGAAGTTTAGCATCTATAGTTGTTTGTATGCGTTTTCCTTTATTTAATTGCACTACTTTTTGTAATAGATGAGGTGCTGTTTGAGGCAGCGGATAGGGTTTTTGTGGCAGGCCTTCTATAATAGATAAGTTATAAGTAAGTGAATCTATAATTTGATTTTTAAGTAATTTTTTAAGAAGACTATTCCGTTTTTGTAACAATCGTTCTTGATTTTTACCTGGGTAAATTAAGCTAGGAGCATTTGGTAGGACTGCTAAGGTGGCGTTTTCTGCCCAAGATAACTCGTTTGCCTTTCTATTAAAATAACGCCATGAAGCGGCATCGAGTCCAATAACATTGCCTCCAAAAGGCGCATTGCTACTATAATAGGCTAATATCGTTTCTTTTGATGCTCGAAATTCTAATCTTGTGGCTAAAATAAGTTCTTTTAGTTTTTCAAAATAAGTTCTTTTTTGTCCTTTTCTAGATAAGCGAATCACTTGTTGTGTTAGTGTACTGCCTCCTCTTTTTATGCCTCCAGACTTTAAATTATTTCTTAAAGCTTTAAATATTGAAATAGGATTAAACCCCGGGTGTTTATAAAAGTATTCATCTTCAAATTGAATAATGCAGGTTTTAAATTTTTCAGGAACACTATCGTTATATGGAAACCGCCATTGTCCATCTGAAGCTATTTGTGCTCCTAAAAGTTCATTATTTGCGCTTGTTATTATAGTAGCTGTAGGGTCTTTAAATAACAATTTTGGTAAACAAAAATAATAGGCAATCAAAATGATGGTTATGATTACAGATTTTATTTTATGATGTTTTATGTAGTTTGTTATTTTGTTCATTTTTTACCCTTTCGTCTTTGATTTCTTTTCTGAAATCAAATCCACCTTCCCTTTTTTAAGGGAAGGAATTGCTTATAGTTTTAATTTGAAGTCACGTTCCATTATAATGTTTCAATTTTTTTAAATTCTCCTCCTTGTTTCAAGGAGGAGTGGATTTGGTTTCCCTAAAAGAAACCGAAGACGAGGTGGTTTTAATCTTTAAAATGATTTGCTATCTCATCCAAAACTTCAGGTAGATTTTCAAAAACTAATTTGTTTTCAAATCGAATGACTTTAAAACCTAATTCTTCTAAAATTAGAGTTCTTTCATGATCATAATTTTGTTGTGCAAAATCTAAATGAATAGCGCCGTCTAATTCTATTATTAGTTTTTCTGAAGGACAGTAAAAATCTACTATAAAATTTTTAATGCTATGTTGTCTTCTGAATTTTCTGTTTTTAAGTTGTTTTCTTTGAAGAGATTTCCATAATGTAGCTTCTGCTGGAGTTAAATTTTTTCGTAATTCTTTTCTCCTTTCTTCTAAGTATTTATAGTTGTGAATTTGTTTCATGTTTTTAAACTTATAGATTTTTTAACCCTTCCGTCTTTAAATCTGATAAGATTTAAATCCACCTTCCCTTGTAAGGGAAGGAATTGTTTCAATTAAAAATTACGTTTTATTATAATAGTTTCTACTTTTTAAATTCTCCTCCTTGTTTTAAGGAGGAGTGGATTTGGTTTCCCTAAAAGAAACCAAAGACGAGGTGGTTCTAAAAACCAACTATTTTTCAACAGTAACCCATTGCCCTTTAGTTCTAACCAAATAATCATTATCATACATGGCTTCCGCTTGTACGCCGTATAAATAATAAGTTCCTAAATAGGATGCATTTAACATGACATTAAAGATTTTAGTGCTATGTTTTCCTTTTTCTGGTAAATCGAAATAGAAATTCACACGATCGTCTCTAATATCTGTAAAGCGCGCTTGATTTGTTGTTGAGCTTCCAAAATCTGTAAATCGGGTGTTTACAATTTCCCAACCCGATGGGAAAATTTGAGTTAAAGCCACATCGTTGACTCGTTCATCTTTTAAATTACTCACATTTACGGTAGCCACAAAATCTTGTCCTTGTTGTAATTTTGAAACATCAATTTTATTCCCTTTTAAATCCTTATAAGCGATAGCAATACTTAAACCTCGTTGTTCTGCTAACTCTTGTCCTAGCGGTAATTTTCCTGAGTTTAAAATACGTACATAAACTAAATTGCTTTTGTTGTTTGTAAATGACAAGGTGTTGCTACCATCAAGAACTTGTAATGTGCGTTCTGCAATGGCGTTTTTAGAATTAATAGTTTCTGTTTTTCCATTAATACTGTAATTTAAACTTAATGCTTTTCCGCCATTGGCATTTACTATTTTTGCCATAGCTAACAGACTGTAAGCCGTAGTTTGTGTGCTCATCCAGCGGTTACTCGATAAGTCTTTAGCAATATATTCGGCTAGTTCGCGTATTTTAGAGTTTTTGGTAAGCACCATGGTTTCTAAAGCCATGGCACGATTTCTATCAACAGAACCATAAGTATAATAACTGTAACGAAGGGGTTTAAAATTAATATTTGCCGATTGCGAAATGTTATCACTCGTTTCTTTTTGTCCGACTAAAGCATAGGCTGCTGCCAATCGCCATTTAGCTTCATTTGAAATCTCTGAAAATTCTCGTAAACGGTTCATACTTGCTAAATCGGCACTTCCTACCAATGCTAATGTGTACAATCTGTATGCTTGAGCAAGATCAGAATTATAATTTCTGTAGCTTGGACGCCAATCTCTTGCGGCTTGTTTTTGATATCTAATCCAGTTACTTTTAAAGGTTAGTGGTAATACAAAACCTTTCTTTTCGGCTTCAATTAAAAAGTGTCCCGCATAACTAGTTCCCCAATCGTTTGCAGAGTTTTCACCCATCCAATAGCTCATACCGCCATTTGATCTTTGAAAATGACTTAAACGTTTTATGCCGTTTTCAATATTGGTTTGAATTTGTTGTTTTTTATCGAAGGTTAAATCGAAAATATCACCCAAGAATAACTGTGGAAACACGCTCGATGTGGTTTGCTCTAAACAGCCATGAGGATATTGGATTAAGTATTGTAACCTACGTGAAAAATCCATAGGCGGTAATGTTGAGAATTCTATAGTAGCAGTATTTGTTCCAACAACCCCAAAGGTTGAAAAATCAGCTGTTTTGCTAGTGTTTGCTTCTAAAGTTTCATCAATAGTTTTTGAGGTCAATGGGTTTGGATTTACAACATCTAACTCGACTTTATAAGTTGATTTTTCGCCATTTCCAGTAGCGATAACTTCAACAGTATTAATACCTTTGGCTTTGCTAACATCTAA
Source organism: Flavobacteriaceae bacterium HL-DH10 (assembly GCA_031826515.1). Classification (NCBI taxonomy): domain Bacteria; kingdom Pseudomonadati; phylum Bacteroidota; class Flavobacteriia; order Flavobacteriales; family Flavobacteriaceae; genus Thalassobellus; species Thalassobellus suaedae. Next base: position 1,775,350 of record CP134536.1, read on the forward strand.
TTCAAAATAAGTCATTTGCTCATCGGGGTTTGCAAAAGCAAGTGTTTTCGTTTTTTCGCCAACAATGGTAATGCCGTTACTTAATTTTAAGCTGATTTTTACATTTTTCACTTTAGGCTCCATAGCAAATACGGTAACCGGCAACGTTACTTTTTCACCTGGGCTTAATTTCCGCGGAAGCGAAGCCAAAACCATAAGTGGTTTTTTAACTTCAACCGATTTGTCTGTGCTGCCGTAAGCACCATCGTTATTGTTTCCTGCAACCACCATAGTACGTACTGCACCAATATAGTTTGGTAGTTTTATAGTGTGTGTTTTGGTTTTGCCTGCCTCTAATTTAAAAGGTCCTAAATAAGTAACTACAGGTTTAAACCGATTGGCTTTTTTGTTTTTTCCGCCAGCTGCACTTCCGTCTCCACCAATAGCAAATACTTGGTCTATGCTTCCTGAATATGCGCCAATAACATCATCAAATACATCCCAAGTTTTTACGCCAAGCGCTTCACGTTTATAGAATTCGTTCCATGCATTAGGCGTTTTAAAACGGGTTAAATCGAGTAAACCTTCTTCAACCATAGCAATGGTATAGGTCATGGCTTTTTTGTTTTTTTCTGAAACATGTACTTCAAAGGTTTGCTCCGGGCGCAAGGTATTTGGCATTTTTAATTCGGGTTGTAATTTGGTATTTGGGTCTTCAACCATCATAGGAATAACTCCATATAAACGAATAGGTAAATCGTTAGCCGATATAGCATGTGGTTGTAATAATGAAATATTCACAAATACATTAGGAGCCATTTCTGAAGTTATAGGAATATCGACAACCGTTTCACCTTGTTTGGTTTTTACCCATTTATAATCTAATACTTCAGTGCCATTTTCTATGCTAACTAAAGCACGACCTTCGCTACCTGAAGCAAAGGTTATTTTAGCTGTTTCTCCAACATTATATTTTTCTTTATCGGCAGAAAACACTAACATTTTAGCAGCTTCTTTATCGCTAGATGGCGCTTTTTGCCACCAATTTTTATAAAAATAAGCGGTTCTTCCTGTAGCGTGACCACTTACAGGATCTGATACTCTAATGAGGTAACGCCCACGATCATTATCCGGAATTTTAAGTTTGAAAGTTCCTTTTCCGTTGGCATCGGTATTTATTTTTGAAGTGATATAAGGTCTGTGATAACTACTAGACACATAGCTTGATAAATCGTCGTAAGAGGAATTCCACCACCAACGCCATTCAACTTTATAAACTTTAACTTCAAGATTATTTCTTTTTATTGGTTTTCCTTTTGCATCAACTACAACGACATCAAAAGTTTGATTTTCATCTGTAAAATAAGAGCCATAGGCGTTTCCTTTAGGAGAACGTAACCCTACAAAAAATTTATATGGTGCATATTGTTTGGTAAACGCATCCATAGAGAAATCGCCACCGTTTTCAAAAGCACGCACTAAAAACTGCACGTTTAACATACCGGGTGCATTTTTACCAACTTCTAGCTTTTTATTTATATTGGCTGTACCAGCTTCATTTACTTTACCTTCAAATACATTAATTTCTTCGGTGTTAAATTGACGTGTCGGGTCGTTAAACGTATAGTCTTTATAGTTTTTAAAACTCGTATACGAATTGCTGAATTTTGCTTTTACTTCAGCTTTCAAGTTTTTTCCTGGAGCGCCATGAAGCCATTTTACATCTAAAGTTCCTTTTAAAGGTTCGGTACTTGTAAGGATATCATTTTCAAAATCTATCTTAATTTTTAATCGGTTAGGTTTTACAGCTTCAATTTTTAAACCTTTATAAAATGTAGCACCACCAACCGATACTTTAGCATTGTAATTTCCTGTTTTATTTTCGGTAGATGTTGGAACCGTGAATTTATAGAAGTTATCCAGATTATCTATTGTGACATCTTTATATACTAATTTCCCATTAGGATCTGTGATTTCCATTTTAACAGGATGTCCTTTTGGCAATGGGTTTGAAATATCGTTAAGCATGAAAGTTAAGTGCAACGTATCTCCTGGTCTCCAAACACCACGTTCGCCATAAATATAACCTTTAAGTCCGCGTTGTAATTTGTTTCCAGAAACATCAAATTTACTTAAGGAAAGTGAGTTTCCGTCGGCTAATTTAACATAGGTTGTATTTTTTCCTTTTGATATAATGGCAAAGGCTGCATGTTTTTCGGCATCAATAGTGACTAAACCTTCGGTATCGGTTACAGCAGTTTCAAGTGCTTGTTGCTGAAAATTATAAAGCGTAACACTAGCATTTGTTTCTGGATTGGTGTTTAAAATATTAGTAACAGCAAAATAATAGGAGTTATTAGCGCTTCGTTTTGCAATTACTCCCAAGTTGGAAGCCAGTAGATTTTGAGAGACTATTTTGTTTTCGGTATAATATGCAACATGGCAAGGGTTGTTTTCTTCACGCCAATTATACCTGTAGTCTTTATATCGGTATATTAAATTGTCCCAATATTGTTCTTCGCGTAAATCTTTATCTTTTGATGCTTCGGTATAATTGTCCTCGTAATCGTCTTCTTCATAATAATCGTCATAATCATCATTTTTAGAATTTGAAGTAGATGTATTTGCATCACAATTGTAAAGCGAATAACTTTTATTATAACTTAGTTCAACACGATAAATAGCGCCAGGATCTGCGTTAATAAATTTAGATAAATCGATGCTATAAGCTTTCCATTTACCTGTATTTTCAGCTTCGGTTTGTAATTGTATAGTTTGTTTTGCAATACGTCGCCCCACTTTTTTTATATCGTAGGTATTACGACTATTTAAATTATTGTCTTGCAGAAATTGAAGCACATTATCTTCAAAAATTTTAATGACTCTAACATCAATAGCGCTTAAATTTACAGCTTCAAAATTGAATTTTAAGGCTTCAGAATTTGGCAAAATAGTACCATTACTTATTAATCGTACTTGAGGCTTTAACTCTTCAAAAGCAATGGTTTCAGAAAATGGTTTTTTAAGTTTGTAGTTATCGGTGTTTTTGATGCCTTCAAATACATCAACCTGAATATGTCCAACTACTTTACTGTCCGGATATACTTTTAATACATTGCCATTTACTATATATTTCGGGTTTTTTACTTTCTGAATGGTTACTAAGCCATCAAAATTTTGTTGTTTTTTTAAAGGATCGGAAAAGTTGATTGAAAGATGTTGTTCTGGGAATTGAACGACATTTACGTCTATAATAGAAAAGTTATTGATTCCAGGGATAACCAGTATACTTTCTCCTTTATTAGAGGCATTTATAGGCTTTCCGTTCCATGAAACAAGAATTTCACTGTCTTCAATTAATCGATTAATACTATCAATTTTAAACTCAAAAGTTTTAGCTTGTTTATTCGCTTCATTAAAAACAAGAGATAGGTTTTTGTTGTTTTGAGAGGCTTTTACCAATTGTTTCGCTTCCTTAATAGAAATAATATCTGCCGATTTTATAACACCTCCAATATATTGCCAATTTTTACTGTACGATTGTAAATTATTTGTAATCACATTAAAGTTTGGAGTCATGGTTTTAAACTGAAAGGTGTAGTTTTTAAAACCATCAGGTATGTTTTTATAAAGACTATTTAGTTTAACAGAAACGGTGTATTCCGTATTAGGTTCTAAAAAGTCATCAGGTTTAAAAAGTAAGGCGTGCTTGTTTAATGCGGTTAATTTTCCTTGTACATTGGGTGAAATAGAAAGAATATTCTCTGTTATTTCTTCATTCATTTTCCAGCCTTCAACGTCGTTTGTTAAGCTAATTTCTATAGGACTTGCCACAGATGTTAAGCCAGAGGTTGTGTAACTTATATAATATTTAAACTTAAAAAGATTATCGGTTTCGTTTACTTTCTTGTTACATGAAGTGGCAATTGCTAATAAAATTACAAAAACCAGTAGTCTTTTTAATGACATAATTTAGAAGGGTTTATATGAAAATGAACAGATTGAAAAGAAAGCGTGAGATGTTTCTTGTTAATAGTTACGTTCAGATTTTAAAGTTTAGATTTTAGGGTTTGTTAATTTGTTCTTAAAGTTAAGCGTTTTTGGTAATTATCGATATTAAATTTTGACTAATAAATGAGTTATTTATTTATGGGGAATGCAATATATAATATGATTGTAAATTTCAGTAAAAACGACTTTTTATTGCTATATTCGTAAATAATCTTAGTATGAATAACAAATCAATAAAATATGAAAGCTTTAGGAACTGATTTTGGTATAAACGAGGCGCTTAAAACCTTAGGTGTTAAAACTATAAATGAAGGCACTTCAACAGGTTTAACTACATTTTCTAATGGCGATATTATTGAAAGTTATTCGCCAGTTGATGGACAATTAATTGGAAAAGTAAAAAGCACTACAAAAGCTGATTATGAAAAAGTGATGGACGCAGCAACAACTGCTTTTAAATCATGGCGAACTATGCCTGCACCACAGCGTGGAGAAATTGTGCGTCAGTTTGGAGATAAGCTACGAGAGAAAAAAGAAGCTTTAGGAAAATTGGTGTCTTATGAAATGGGTAAAAGCTACCAAGAGGGTTTGGGTGAAGTTCAAGAAATGATAGATATCTGTGATTTTGCTGTGGGACTATCACGTCAGCTTCATGGTTTAACCATGCATAGTGAACGTCCAGGACACCGTATGTATGAGCAATACCATCCATTAGGAGTTGTTGGTATTATTTCTGCATTTAATTTTCCTGTTGCGGTTTGGGCTTGGAACACGGCTTTGGCCTGGGTTTGTGGTGATGTTTGCGTTTGGAAACCAAGTGAAAAAGTACCCCTTTGTGGCATTGCTTGCCAGAATATAGCTGCTGAGGTTTTTGTAGAAAACAATTTGCCAGAAGGGATTTCTAATTTAATAAATGGCGATTATAGAGTGGGTGAGTTTATGACTAAAGACTCAAGAATTCCATTAATTTCTGCGACAGGGTCTATACGAATGGGTAAAATTGTGGCGCAAGAAGTAGCTGCTCGTTTAGGAAAAAGTTTATTGGAGTTGGGTGGTAATAATGCTATTATTGCAACACCAGATGCCGACATTAAAATGACGGTTATTGGTGCTGTTTTTGGCGCTGTTGGTACTGCAGGACAACGTTGTACCTCTACCAGACGTTTAATTATTCATGAATCTATTTACGATAAAGTTAAAAGTGCTATTGTTGATGCCTATAAACAATTACGAATTGGAAATCCGTTAGATGAAAACAATCATGTGGGACCATTAATTGATAAAGAAGCTGTAGAAATGTATCAAAACGCTTTAGAACAAGTTGTTAAAGAAGGTGGGCATATTATTATTGAAGGAGGAGTACTTTCTGGTGAAGGCTATGAAAGTGGATGTTATGTAAAACCTGCCATTGTAGAAGCAAAACCAGATTTTAAAATGGTACAGCATGAAACCTTTGCACCTGTTCTCTATTTCTTGAAATATTCTGGAGCTATTGAAAATGCCATTGAGATACAAAATGGTGTGGTACAAGGCTTAAGTTCGGCCATTATGACCAATAATTTACGGGAAGCTGAGCGATTTTTATCTGTTCAAGGATCAGATTGTGGAATTGCTAATGTTAATATAGGAACATCTGGCGCTGAAATTGGTGGTGCTTTTGGGGGTGAAAAAGAAACTGGCGGCGGAAGAGAATCTGGTTCTGATGCCTGGAAAATTTATATGCGCAGACAAACCAATACGATTAATTATACAACAGAGTTGCCTTTGGCGCAGGGTATTAAATTTGATTTGTAATTAATTGTTAAGACATAAAAAAACCTTGCCCCAATGCCGATTTTTTTCGGGAGTGACAAGGTTTATATCTAAAAAAGATTAATAGCATTGCGAATTTAATATTTTTTCTTACGTTTTCAAAATTGTAAAGTTAACTTAAGGTTAAATTTATTAACAAATGTTAACTGTATTTTACTTTTCGTAATATTCTTAAAGACTCTTTGTAAGACTGATATAGACTTTCACTATGTTTTTTTAAATATGGTTTTGCTTCATTAAGTTTGTCAATAGCATCATGAAATAGATTTAGGTAACAAATTAGGTAGGTTACAGGTAAGTTCTTTAAATCTAATTCTTCAGCTTTAGTAAATGACAATCCTTTTTTTAGTTTTTCTAAAATAGCATTATTAGTATTATAAATATGATGCAATACTTTTTTATCATATTGAGGGGGTTCAAATAAAAGTTTGGTTTCAATATTATAATTGGCATTGTTTTCAAAACGAATATTAGTTTCTTCAAGTTGGTAATATTTATTTTGATTTTGAAATCCAAGATTTACATATTCAATAATTTTAAAACTATCTGCATCAAAAGAAATGGAAACTTCATCTAGAGCAGAAAAAAATAAACGGACTTGTTCATTTATCAGTTCAATATCAACTCTAGAAAAGAAAACTTCGTCTTTAACTATTTTTTTTTGTCCTGCCCAACACACCACAAAATACTCCTTAAAAACTTTGTATTGTGCATTGTAATCTTTTCGGGTATTCATAAACTCAAAAACACCATTTAAAGTATGTTCTATATTGTTTTGAGCGTTGTTTTCAATAGCTTCAACTATTTTAGAGTTGGTATCTTTTATTGCAACATCAAATACTTTTGGCATGCTCATACTACCATCTCTAAAAAAAACAGAACCTCCATAATATTTCCAGATGTTTTTTCTAAGCGACGTAATTTTATCTATGGCTCTAATAGTTACTAAGCCAACAACTTTGTCGTCTGGGAGATGTGGAAACGGAATGTTTTCGTATTGGACTATTGGTGGATTTGTTAAATAAGCATTAATAAGATTTTGAATTTTGCTATCATCAAAAAAATCGACACCAACAATATTATTGTCTTCATCTTCTACTCCAATTACAATATATGAGTTGTTTTTAGGATTACTGTTTGAAAGCGCACATACATGTTTTAAAAACTTAGCTTTTCCTTCTTTATGGCTGATATCAATTTTTCGCTTTTTATCATAAAAACTGTTCTCATCATTATGAGCTAAAAGGTGTTTTATAAGTAGGCGTTTATTAATCATAATTCTCATTCCTGCGAAGGCAGGAATCTTATTGTTTATCATTCCAAATTTGATTTGGAATTCATATTATAGTAATTCAATTTCTTTTAAAAGGTTTTCTCTTGCTTGTTGTTCAAACTTATTTTTGTAAAATTCAGTGAAATATAAAGTTTTTCGTTCTAAAAAATGCTGCAACACTTTCTTCCTTCCTTTTTTGTATATGAAATCAGGAAACATAGCATATTCTTTTCTTATGTTTTTAATATAAGTTTCATATGTTTTCCAGTCGCTTCCTAAAATTGATAAATCAATGTCTAATAAATAGGAATTATCATTATTTTCTTTTAGAATTAGTTCATGTTTTTTGGTTGAAATAATTAAATTTTTAATCGTTTTTAATCTTTTTTTGTCAAAATTTAGTGATTTCAATCTTTTTCCAGCCAAAAGTGCACTTTTCTCTTCATTGTTGTTTTTGGTAGGTTTGTAAATAATATCATGATACCATATCGCTAGTAAAAAAGTATCATAATTTGTAATATTTGATTTTATTGTTTTAGTATGATTAAACATTGCTGCGATATGAGATAGATTGTGATAATGACGAATTTTAAGAGTGTATTGTTCTTCAATTTCTTTCCATAATAAATTAATTAAAGATTGATCTGAACTAAACTTTGTTATTAATTGAAACCATTCTTTTTTTAATTCGTTAATCATAGTTCCTTTTTAATAGTACTACTATTCGCCTGCGCTGTTGGAAATACCAATATATCAGCAATATTTACATGAGGCGGACGTGATACTGCAAAATAAATAATCTCTGCAATGTCTTTTGCTTCAAGTGCTTTAAAGCCTTTGTAAACGCTATCTGCAATTTTATCACCTTTAAAACGCACTTGAGAAAATTCAGTTTCAACTAAACCAGGACTAACAGCTCCAACTTTTATTCCAAACGGATTTAAATCAATACGCATACCTTCGGTAATTGCTAAAACAGCGTGTTTGCTGGCACAATAGACATTGCCTTTTGCGTAGACTTCTTTACCCGCCGAAGAACCAATATTAATGATATGTCCAGATTGTCGCTCTGTCATTTGTGGTATAATAGCTTTACTTACATATAAAAGACCTTTTACATTGATGTCTATCATGGCATCCCAATCATCAATACTACCTTTGTTTATTGGGTCTAAACCGTGTGCGTTTCCTGCATTATTGATGAGAATATCTATGTCTTTAAAGTTTTCTGGAAGTGATGCGATAGCATCAAACGTAGCTTCTTTATAGCTTACGTCAAAATTTAAAATATGAACGTTTGTTAACTTTTCTAAAGCTTTTTGTATGGTATTAAGTCGTTGTAATCGTCTTCCACAAAGTATTAAATTAATACCATTTTCTGCAAATTTATAGGCTGTTGCTTCACCAATACCACTGGTTGCACCTGTTATTAGGGCTGTTCTTGTCATTTATTTGAATTCAATTTTTCGCATTTAATGTATGTTTTTTTGCAATTCACATATAAAAATACTTAAAAACGGATTAAAAATTTTATTATTACCTATTAATTCTGTTCGGGTTAAACAAATTGTTATAAAGTCTAAAATGAAAGTTATCCCGTATATTAAGATATAATCAAAAAAACTTAATGAAAATGAAAACACTAAAAAAATTAATTTTACCTCTATTATTTTTAACATTTATATTTTCTTGTGATAATTCAAACTCTGGTGGCGAAAACAAATCAGCACCTTCAATATCTGTAAAGCTTGTTGATGCTCCAGGTGATTTTAAGGCGGTTAATGTTGAAATCGTTGATGTTATGATTAAAATGGATGATGACACCGAAGGCGATAATGGCTGGATGTCGCTAGAAGTTCAAAATGAAACTGTTAATCTTTTAGATTTTACAGGTGGACTTAATAAAGTTCTTGTAGATCGTTTTCCAATACCTGAAGGTACTTTGAGCCAAATGCGTTTAGTATTAGGTGATGGAAACACCATTGTTATAGAAAATGATTTAAATGAAGATAAGGAATATGACCTTAAAACACCGAGTGCACAACAATCGGGTTTAAAACTTAAAGTAAATGCAGCTATAGAAGCTGGCTATACCTATGATTTTATTTTAGATTTTGATGTTGAAAAATCAATTGTAAATGCAGGAAACTCTAGTAATATCATTTTAAAACCAGTGCTTTATGTGAGTACTGAAGCAAGTTCAGGAATAATTGAAGGGATAGTTGAGCCAAGTGACGTCGCTTCAATAGTAACGGTATTAGTAGATGATATGGGAACTGAAGAAACTGATGATGATTTTATTATTTCAGCAAATACAGATGAAAGCGGAGCATTTGCCTTATGGGGTGTTCCAGAAGGAACATATGATGTTATTGCTATGCCATTAGATGAAGAATCTGATTATACTGAAGGTTCTGCTTTAGCAGTTTCTGTTATTAATGGTCAAACTACAATTATAGGAGATCCAATTCAATTGGATTTTAAACCAGGTTCAATTAGTGGTGATGTAACAAATGATATTGTTGTAACGGTTACAGTTAAAGATAGTGTTACTGAAGAAGTTGTTGCAACAATAGATTCAAATGCTAATGGTGAATTTCTTTTTGAAGAGATTCCTGTAGGGGTTTATACAGTAACAATAAGTGCTACAGATTATGTGTCGCAAATTTACTCAAAAGACAGCTCTACTGACGTTTTAGTTACTGCAAACACAGAAACAGTTTTAGATGTAATAACATTAGAGGCTATTTAAAAAAAAATCTAGATATTAAAAAAAGAGCATCACTTTAAGTGATGCTCTTTTTTTTACCAATAATTGGCAATACTTGAAAAATATTTTAACCAATTGTTAACAGGCTTTAACGAAAAATTTTAACAATTTGCATGGCTCAAATAAGGGCAGTATATTCGAGCTTTTAAAAAATTAAAAATGATGGAAGAAACCAGTACAATTGATATTAAGACAATTAACGAGAAAATTGAAAAGGAAAGTGCTTTTGTTGATTTACTAATGCTAGAGATGAACAAAGTCATCGTAGGACAAAAACACATGGTAGAACGTTTGCTAATTGGTTTATTAGGACAAGGACATATTCTATTAGAAGGTGTTCCTGGTTTAGCAAAAACCCTTGCCATTAATACTTTGGCACAAGCTGTAGATGGGAGCTTTAGCAGAATACAATTTACACCAGATTTATTACCAGCAGATGTTACAGGGACTTTAATCTATAACATGAAGCTTAATGATTTCTCTATAAAAAAAGGACCTATTTTCGCTAACTTTGTTTTGGCTGATGAGATTAACAGAGCACCAGCAAAAGTGCAATCGGCTTTATTAGAAGCTATGCAAGAAAAACAAGTAACTATTGGTGATGAAACTTTTAAGTTAGATAAGCCATTTTTAGTTATGGCTACGCAAAACCCTGTAGAACAAGAAGGAACCTATCCGTTACCAGAAGCACAGGTAGACCGTTTTATGCTTAAAACGGTTATTGATTATCCGAAAATTGCCGAAGAGCAATTAATAATGAGAGCTAATTTAAAAGGCGCTTGGGATAAAGTAAATCCAGTAGTTTCGGTAGAACAAATTTTGAAAGCTCAAGAGGCTGTTCGCGAAGTGTATATGGATGAGAAAATTGAAAAATATATTCTTGATATTATTTTCGCAACGCGCTATCCTGAAAAATATAAACTAGCCGATTTAAAACCACTAATTTCTTTTGGAGCATCACCTCGTGGAAGTATCAATATGGCTACTGCAGCAAAATGTTACGCTTTTATTAAGCGTCGTGGTTATGTTATTCCAGAAGATGTTCGTGCCGTAGTTTATGATGTATTAAGACATAGAATAGGCATTACTTACGAAGCAGAAGCCGAAAATGTAACATCGGTAGATATCATCAATAAAATAGTAAACGAAATAGAGGTACCATAAAGAGTTGGCAGTATTTCAGTTATCAGTCTTCAGTACTTACTCTCATGTAAATAATACTGAACACTTATACTGAATACTATTTTGTGACTGCTTACTGCATACTGAACACTGCATACTGAAAACATGGATACTAAAGAATTACTAAAAAAAGTACGTAAAATTGAGATTAAGACACGTCGGTTGTCTGATCATATTTTTGGAGGTGAATATCATTCAACCTTTAAAGGGCGTGGAATGACTTTTAGTGAAGTGCGTCAATATCAGTTTGGTGATGATGTTCGTAATATAGATTGGAATGTTACCGCACGATACAGCGAACCATTTGTAAAAGTTTTTGAAGAAGAACGCGAACTTACCATGATGCTTATGGTAGATGTTTCGGGTTCAGAATTATTTGGAACAAATGAGCAATTTAAAAATGAAGTTGTTACCGAAATAGCAGCTACCTTAGCGTTTTCTGCAACACAAAATAATGACAAAATAGGACTTATTTTATTTTCTGATAAAGTAGAATTATATATTCCTCCTAAAAAAGGGCGTTCTCATGTGCTTCGTATTATTCGTGAGCTTATAGAATTTAAACCGGAAAGTAAACACACAAATTTAGCAGAAGCATTAAAGTTTATGCAAAATGTGATGAAGAAAAAAGCCATTGTTTTTGTACTGTCTGATTTTATAGCAGATGATTATCATCAAACTATGAAAATAGTATCCAGAAAACATGATGTTACTGGTATTAGAGTTTATGATAAGCGTGAAGAAGAGATACCTAACTTAGGCATGGTACAGATGGAAGATGAAGAAACTGGCGAGTTGATGTTGGTTAATACAGCTTCAAAAAAAGTACGGCTAAATTACGGGAAGTTTTATAATGAAAAGGTTCATTATTACAAAGAAAGTTTTACAAAGTCTGGTGCAGGTGCTATAGATTGCCGTGTAGATGAAAGCTATGTAAAAAAGCTGTTAGGATATTTTAAAAGAAGAGGATAATTTAAGTTAAAAGTTAGAAAGTGAAAATATTAAAGTTTAAAAATAATGTTACTATTGAAATGAAGTCTTCAGTCTTCAGTCTTCAGTCTTCAGTCTGGTTTACTTTTGTTTTTTGCCTAATTACTCTAAGTTCATTTTCACAAGTTACCTCTGCAATAGATTCTACATCCATTAAAATTGGTGAACGAATAACCTATCATATTCAAGTAGAAACAGATACTACAAGTTTGGTGGTGTTTCCTGAAGGCCAATCATTTTCACCTTTAGAAATGATAGAATCTTATAAGGTTGATACTTTAAAAAAAGGGGATAAATTTAATCTTATAAAAAAGTACGGATTAACACAATTTGATTCGGGAGCATACACCATACCGAGACAAAAAATTATTATTGGCGATAAAACATTTTTTACCGATTCGTTAAAAGTTGAGGTTAATAATGTGGTAATAGACACTACAAAACAAGGGCTTTTCGATATAAAACCTATTATAGAAGTAAAGAAACCGTCTAGTAATTGGTGGAAATATGTATTACTAACACTTTTAATAATAGGTGTTGTTGTATTTTTAATCTACTGGTTTATTTGGCGAAAAAAACCATTGACAGAAGAAGAACAAATTGCATTACTTCCACCTTACGATAGAGCTAAATTAGCTTTAAAAAAATTAGACGAAAGCCATTATTTACAAAGTGAAGACATCAAAGAATATTATTCCGAGCTTACATTCATTATTAGAAAATATCTTGACGAGAAAGTTTACGATCGTGCTTTAGAAAGTACAACAGATGAATTAATAAGCAGACTTAATTTGTTAAAGGATGGTAATCAAGTCGATTTAAGTAAAGAAGACATTAAAAATCTAGAAAACATCTTAAAACGTGCCGATTTAGTAAAATTCGCAAAGTCGGCAGTCGATGTAGAACTTGCTAAATTAGATAGAAACACTATTGATGTTGAAATAGATCATGTAAAAGAAGCTTTGCCAGAACCAACTGAAGAAGAAAAACTTTTAGATGAAAAATACAGAGAAGAGTTAGAACGTAAAAAGAAACGTAAAAAAATCATAATTACAGTTGTAATAGGCGTGTTCCTTTTAATAGCAACTTTTGTTGGATTTGGTTTAAAATACGGTTTTCAATATGTAAAAGATACTATTATTGGGCATGATAGTATAGAACTTTTACAAGGCGATTGGGTAAATAGCAAGTATGGAGTGCCACCTGTTACAATAAGTACACCTAAGGTTTTAAAGCGCGTGGAATTACCAATTCCAGATGAAGCTAAAGCTAATGTAAATATGACTTCCTTTGCTTATGGTTCTTTAATAGAATCATTTAGTATCATGGTTAACACAACAACATATAAAAATTTAGGTGAAAACAAAATAGATATAGAACAGGTTTCAGAAGGCACTATAAAGGGCATGGAGCAACAAGGCGCTCAAGATATTGTTGTTTTAAGAGAAAAGTTTGTTACACCTAATGGTGCTGAGGGTTTAAAAACCTATGGAACACTTAAAACCAAAAACCCTATAACTCAAAAAATACAAGATGGTAATTACATCTTATTACAATTTGTTTCAGAAAACGTATTACAGCAAATTGTTCTTACATATTCTAAAGATGATGTTTACGCAGACCAAATAGTAGAACGTATTGTAAACTCAGTTGAACTTAAAAAAGCAGAAGATTAATGTTTGAGGGTATAGAATTTTTAAATAAACAATGGTTCTGGTTGTTGCTTACGCTACCACTAGTTATACTTTGGTATATTTTTAAAAACAAAAAGCAGACAGCAGAACTTAAAATATCTAGTTTAAAAGGTTTTAAAGTCACCAATTCATGGCTGCCAAAAGTTAAGCACCTATTGTTTGTATTTAGATTAATTGCTTTAGCATTATTAATTACAGCGTTGGCAAGACCACAAACAGTAGATGTTTCAACAAAAACTAAAACGACACGAGGGATTGATATTGTTATGGCAATAGATGTATCTGCTAGTATGTTAGCAAAAGATTTATTACCTAATAGGTTAGAAGCCCTTAAAAAAGTAGCAGCAGAATTTATAAAAGGTAGACCAAACGATAGAATTGGTTTGGTAGAATACGCTGGTGAAAGCTATACAAAAACACCTATTACAAGTGATAAAGCCATTGTATTACGGTCTTTAAAAAGTATTAAATACAATACTATTATTGAAGGAGGAACAGCAATAGGTATGGGATTAGCAACCTCGGTTAACAGATTGAAAGATAGCAAGGCAACGAGTAAAGTTATTATTTTATTAACAGATGGAGTTAATAATTCTGGGTTTATAGATCCTAAAATAGCCAGTGAATTAGCTGTTGAATATGGCATAAAAACATATACTATTGGTTTAGGAACTAACGGTATGGCATTATCGCCTATTGGTATTTTACCTAACGGACAATTTCAATATGGACGTGCTCAAGTAGAGATTGATGAAGAACTACTTAAAGAAATAGCTACCGTTACTGGTGGTAAATATTTTCGAGCTACTAATAATAAAAAGTTAGAAGAAATTTATGATGAAATTAATAAGTTAGAAAAAACTGAAATTGAAGAATTTAAGTTTTATAATTACGAAGAAAAATATCGGTCACTAGTACTTTTAGCGGGATTATTATTGCTTTTAGAGCTGCTAGCGCGTTTTACAATTTTCAGAAGTTTCATCTAAAAACTGTTTTTAAAGAATTAATAGTTAATGTATCAATTAGAAGAAAAAATATGGTTTTGGTTATTAGGCGTTATTCCTGTAATATGGCTACTGTTTTTAGTGCTTCAATTTTGGAAATATAAAGCACAGAACAAGTTTGCAGACAAAAAGTTACTTAAAAGACTAAGCCCTAATGCATCATTATTTAAATCGGTTTTAAAAATTATTGTGTTAAGTTTAGCTTTTGCATGTTTAGCGATTGCTTTAGTAAACCCGAAAATTGGAACCAAGTTAGAAACAGTAAAGCGAGAAGGGGTTGATATTGTTTTTGCAATAGATGTTTCTAAAAGTATGCTGGCTGAAGATATTGCTCCAAACCGATTGGAAAAATCAAAACAATTGGTAACTCAAATTATTAATAATTTGGCAAGCGATCGGGTTGGTATTATTGCTTACGCAGGAAAGGCATTTCCGCAACTACCAATAACAACAGATTATGCATCGGCAAAAATGTTTTTGCAAAGCATGAATACCGATATGTTATCATCTCAAGGAACAGCTATAAATGAAGCTATAGAATTGGCTAAAACGTATTTTGATGATGAGCAACAAACCAATAGAGTCCTTATTATAATTTCTGATGGAGAAGATCACAGTGAACAAGCTGCGTCGGTAGCCGAAGAAGCTAGTGATGAAGGCATCAGGATTTTTACTATTGGTGTTGGTGATGCAAAAGGAGGTCCTATCCCGGAAAAAAGGAATGGGATTGTTTTAAAT
The DNA here is from genome assembly GCA_031826515.1 of Flavobacteriaceae bacterium HL-DH10. NCBI lineage: Bacteria > Pseudomonadati > Bacteroidota > Flavobacteriia > Flavobacteriales > Flavobacteriaceae > Thalassobellus > Thalassobellus suaedae. The sequence goes on from CP134536.1 coordinate 1,790,803, forward strand.
TATAAAAAGGATAGTCAAGGTGAAACAGTGATTACGCGTTTAAATGAAGAAACGCTTAAAAATATAGCTGACGCAGCTAATGGTGCTTATATTAATGGAAAAAATACAAATGATGTTGTTGAAAATATTCGTGAGATTTTAAATGGCATGGATAAAACAGAATTTGAAGCTAAACAATTTGCCGATTTTAAAGACCAGTTTCAATGGTTTTTAGGCTTTGGTGTTTTCTTCTTGTTATTAGATGTTTTCCTATTAGAACGTAAAACCGCTTGGTTAAAGAAGTTGAATTTATTTAATGAGAATTTATAAGTTTTTTAACGAAGAAAAGAGACGAGGTTTTATATATTAGAATTTAGAATAAAATAAAACATCCATCACTAAAAACTTAGTCACACAAAAGAAATCATTGTTTGGATGTTACATATGACCGATGAAAAAGAATGATTATAAACAGATGAAACAAATAACAACATATATATTACTACTAATAACAACAGTATCTTTTGCTCAAGAAAAAGATAAAGAACAATTATTGGCATTAAAAAAGGCGAATAATTATGTGTATGAAGGTAATAGTTTAATACAAGAAGATGATTTTGTTTCTGCAGAAATGGCATATAGAAAAGCCATTTCAGAACAACCTTCAACCGTTGCAGGTATTTATAATTTAGGAAGTTCGTATATAAAGAAAGGAAACTTTGATGAGGCTTTATACAGACTTCAAGAAGCAGCTGAATCAGCAACGTCTAAAGCAGAAAAGCATAAAGCATTTCATAATATAGGTAATGTTTTAATGCAGAATAAAAAATGTAAGGAAGCCGTTGAAGCATTTAAAAGTGCATTGAGAAATGACCCTGCCGATGATGAAACACGATATAATTTAGGTTTAGCAAAGGTGTGTGCAGAACAGCAGAAGCAAGATCAAAAAGACGAGAATAAAGACGACGAAAACAAGGATAATAAGGACGAGAATAAAGATAATAAAGACCAAAAGGAAAACGACGATAAAAAAGATAAAGACGGCGATAACAAAGACGAAGACAAGAAAGACGAAGGCGATCAAGATAAAAAAGAAGGTGAAGACGAAAAGGATGATGAAGGAAAGCCTAAAGATGAAAAAGAGGATAAAGGAAAAGGTGATGAAGAAAAAGAAAGACCAACAACAACCTAAGCCACAACCGGGACAAATGTCTCCTCAGCAAATGAAAAATTTGTTAGAAGCTATGAATAATCAAGAACAAAAAGTTCAAGAGAAAATGAATGCTGAAAAGATGAAAGGGGTTAAAATACAAACTGATAAAGATTGGTAGTAAATTGATCTATGATTAACGATTAATCAGATTTTTGAAATAAGAATATCATGAAAGCTAATAATTTAGAAGATAGAGTTATTGATTTTGCAGTTTTCGTAATAGATTTGATTGAAGATGTAAAAAAGAATTATGCTGGCAATTATTATGGAAATCAATTAATAAGGTCTTCTGGTTCTCCTGCCTTAAATTATGGAGAGGCTAGAAGTGCTGAATCTCATAAGGATTTTGTTCATAAAATGGGAATTTGTTTAAAAGAATTAAGGGAGAGCTATAATTGTTTAAAAATTATTAAAAAAGGGAATTTGTACACTGGAAATCAACAAAAAATAGATATGGTTTTAGATGAGAATAATCAACTAATTTCAATTTTTGTTACTAGTATAAAAACATCGAAGAGCAATAATTCTAATATCAAAAATCGTTAATTGTTGTTCGTTAATTATTATGAAGTTTATAAAATACATATCAATATTACTATTTATACTTACTACAAGTATTGCTTCTTCGCAAGTAAAATTTGAAGCTAAAGCAAGTAAGCAAAAATTAGGAATAAACGAGCGTTTGCGAATTGATTTTGAAATGAATCAAGACGGAGATAATTTTAATCCGCCAAGTTTTTCTAATTTTACTGTGGTTGGAGGTCCTAATCAATCGGTAAGTAATTCATGGATTAATGGTAAGCGTACTTATAAAAAAACATACAGTTATTTTTTAGCTCCAAAAAAGCGAGGTGATTTTACTATTACACAAGCGAGTATTACAATAGATGGTGAAACCTATAAAACACTACCCTTAAAAATTGAAGTCACTGCGGCTGTCGATAAACCAAAGGACCCTAATGATCCTAATTTTATAGCATCTGAAAATATTCATTTGGTAGCAGAGGTGTCAAAAACCGATCCTTATTTAAACGAAGCTATAACCGTTGTTTATAAACTATATGTGTCTCCTACAATAGCTGTCGATAATTGGAACGAAATAGATAGTCCGAGGTATAATGATTTTTGGAGTCAGAACATAAACACCCAAGGACAGAAAGTTCAAAATGGAACTTATGAAGGTGAAGATTACAGATATTTAGTTTTAAGAAAAACAGTATTATATCCTCAAAAAATAGGAAAATTAAATATCGAGCCATTAAGCTTAGATATCGCCATGCGTGTGCCTTCAAATAGACGTGATATTTTTGGAAGCCGATTAATGACGCGTGTAAACAGAACAATTTCTGCTGGCAATAAAACTATTAATGTAAAGCCTTTACCAGAGACAGGGAAACCAATAGATTTTACCGGAGCCGTTGGTGATTTTAATTTTAATGTTAGTACTTCAAAATCAGTTTTAGATGCTTCAGAATCTTTACAGTTAAAAGTTGAGGTTAGTGGAAATGGGAATTTAAAACTATTCAAATTACCTAAAATCTCCTTACCTAGCTCTTTAGAAGTTTACGAACCAGAACATAAAGAAAACGTAAATACAACTTCATCTGGCATGCAAGGTAACATTTCAGATAATTATACGGTTGTGCCACAATACAAGGGAAAATACCCTATACAAAGCATTTCGTTTTCTTATTTTGATTTAAAAACAAAAAGTTATAAGCGTTTAACGTCAGACGATATTTTAATTGATGTTTCAAACGGGCCATTAAATAACACGAATGCTAATAAAACTGGAGCTATTTCAAATGCAGGAAAACAACCTGTGGTTTTAAATAATGACCAGTTTGCATTTATTAAAACAACTTCAAATTTCACAAGGATTAAGCCTACTTTTTTCTTTAAAACAAATTTATTTTGGAGTTTGTTATTATTTCCCTTTTTAGCAATTCCTTTAGCCATTGTTATAAGAAATAAAAAAGCAACTAGAGATGCTGATGTTTATGGAAATAGAATTAGAAAAGCAGATAGATTAGCTAAAAAATATTTAAAAGGTGCTAAAAAATCTTTAGGACAAAAGGAAGCCTTTTATATTGCTTTAGAAAAAGCATTGCATAATTATTTAAAAGCAAAATTGCATATAGAAACTAATGATTTAAGTAAAGATAAAATCAATAATTTACTTAAAAAGAAACAAGTTGATGAGCAACCAATTAACGACTTTATTAGTATTTTAGAAAGTTGTGAATTAGCACGGTATACACCTATTGATATTGTGACTATGCAAGAAGATTATGATAAAGCGGCCAAAGCTATTTCTTTAATTGATAAACAAGCACGTTAAAATGAAGCAGCTAATTTACATAATATTGTTTTTGTTAAGTTTTTCTGGTTTTTCACAAAACCATGCCTTGTTTGATAAAGCGAACGCCCTATATAATGAAGGCAAATATGCAGAAGCTATTGATAATTATAGCGCTATTTTAAAAAGTGGAAATCATTCTGCAGAATTGTATTTTAATTTAGCAAACGCTAATTACAAACTTAATAATATTGCGCCTAGTATTTATTATTATGAAAAAGCACTCCAATTATCACCAGATGATGCTGATATTAAAAATAACATGGCATTTGCAAAAAATATGACTATTGATGCCATTGATATAATTCCCGATTCTGGATTTTCAAAACTTGTTAAAAGCTTAACAAATTCAATGTCTTTTGATAATTGGGCAAAAATATCAGTAAGTTTAGTGTTTTGTTTTGTTGTTTTATTTCTAATCTATTATTTTGCTTACTCTACTTTAAATAAACGATTGGCATTCATAGGAAGTTTAACAGCGCTAATATTTGTTTGTATAACACTTGTTTTTGCTTTTCATAAGTTTAATTTAGATAAAAACGACAACCCTGCAATTGTTTTTGCACAGGAAAGTAAAGTAAAAAGCGACCCTAGTTCAAGAAGTGAAGAGTCTTTTAGATTACATGAAGGCACAAAGGTTCAGGTAGTAGAAGCATATAACGATTGGAAAAAAATAAAACTTTCTGATGGTAAAACAGGTTGGATCCCTTCAAAAGATATTAAAACGCTGAGTGATTTTTGATTAGACTTAATTTGTTTTAAGAATTTTATAAAATATTTAACAGAATAAATAAAGTCAAATATTATATTTGCTTTTTTAAATTTTAGATGATTAGAAAAATAACAGCATTATTTTTTATAGTTTTATTCATGGGGCTAATTATAGCTCCAACTGTAATTGTTGTTTTAGATGATTCTATTGATACATCAATTTTTTCTTCTTTAACAGAAGAAGAAGAAAACGGTAAAGCTAAAAAGCTTTTATCTCCTTTTTCTTTACAATCTAATGAATTTACTAGTAATCTTGAATTAAAAAACTTTGAGCATTTTGGGTATTATTTTAAAAATTACCCTAAACCACATCTTAATTTAATTTCTCCCCCACCAGATTATAACATAATATAATTTCGATTTTAAGACCTAATAAACTTAGGTCAACTAAATTAATTTTTAACAGCTTTTGGTGTATACATTGAAAGCAAAAGTTTATTATATTATGTTTAAAACTATTAAAAATGACTTGCCAGCAAGTATCGTTGTATTTTTTGTTGCTTTACCTTTATGTTTAGGTATTGCATTAGCAAGTGGAGCTCCATTATTTTCGGGAGTAATTGCTGGAATTATTGGAGGAATTGTTGTAGGAGGTTTAAGTGGCTCCAAAGTAGGTGTTAGTGGTCCCGCAGCTGGATTAGCAGCTATTGTTTTAACAGCTATAGGAACATTAGGAGGTTATGAAAATTTCTTGGTGGCGGTTGTTTTAGGAGGTGTTATTCAATTGCTTTTTGGTGTATTAAAAGCAGGTGTTATTGGTTATTATTTTCCGTCTTCCGTTATTAAAGGTATGCTTACTGGTATAGGAATTATTATCATTTTAAAGCAAATCCCTCATTTTTTTGGTTATGATATAGAACCTGAAGGTGCAGACAGCTTTATTGAAGTATCGGGCGAAAACACATTTTCGGCTATTTTACATATTTTTGATAATATTACATTAGGCTCTGTACTTATCGGCATTATTGGGTTGGCTATTATCCTTTTTTGGGATAAAGTGCTTTCTAAAAAAGCAAAGTTCTTTCAAATCATTCAAGGCCCACTTGTAGCCGTAGTAGCTGGTATTATTTATTTTATGCTTACTAGTGGTAATGATACTTTAGCCATTTTACCAAAACACTTGGTAAGTGTACCAATACCAGAAGATGCCGTATCATTTTTAAATCAATTTAGTTTTCCTAATTTTTCAGTTATTACTAACACTGAAGTTTGGGTAGTAGCATTTACCATTGCATTGGTAGGTAGTTTAGAAACACTATTAAGTGTTGAAGCAGCAGATAGAATAGATCCTCACAAAAATGTAACACCAACAAATAGAGAATTACTTGCGCAAGGAACTGGAAATATTATTTCGGGATTAATTGGAGGTTTGCCAATTACCCAAGTTATTGTTAGAAGTTCTGCAAATATTCAATCTGGTGCAAGAAGTAAAACATCTGCGATTTTGCACGGTTTTTTTCTTTTAATTTCGGTTGTTTTAATACCTAAGTTGTTAAATATGATTCCGTTATCGGTTTTAGCTGCCGTCCTTTTAATTGTTGGTTACAAATTAGCAAAACCGTCATTATTTAAGCAAATGTATAATTTGGGCTGGAAGCAATCCGTTCCGTTCTTTAGTACTATTTTAGGAATTGTTTTTACCGATTTGTTAGTTGGTATTGGTTTAGGACTTGCAGTTGGTATAGTAGTTATATTATTGAAAAGTTACCAAAACTCACACTTTCTTCATATTGAAGATAAAAGTAACGGCAAGCATAAAATAAAAATGACACTTGCAGAAGAAGTTACGTTTTTTAATAAGGGAGCTATTTTAAAAGAATTAGATAGTTTACCAAGAGATACTTATTTAGAAATAGATATACTTAAAACCAGGTACTTAGATAATGATATTATCGAAATTCTTGAAGATTTTGCTTTTAAAGCAAAAGAAAGAAATATAGATATTAAGTTGGTTTCTAAACGAGGAATTGTTGAAAACCCTCCAAGTTTTATTGGGTTTTTTGATGAAAGACCAAAATCTAAAATAAGTTTAAGTTAAACAATCATGAAAAACAAAAAATCTAAAATATTAGTGCTATCAGACTTAAAAGAGTCTACTAGAAATGTGTTAAAAAGCAGTGTTAGTTTAGCTAAAATGGTTGATGGGGATATTGATTTTTTTCATGTTATAAAACCGACAGATGTCGTTGAAAAAGAAAGTCAATTATCAGCATTTCGAACGATTAATGAACAACATAGTGCAACCAAAAAAGATATTCAGAATTTTGTAAATCCGCTTTCAGAAGCATATGGTATAGATATAAATTACAGTTATACGTTTGGAAATGTAAAAAATGAAATTCGAGAACATATTGCAAATAATAAACCTGATATCATTGTTTTGGGGAAAAGAACTTCTAAAACATTTAAAGTTATGGGAGATAGTATAACTCAATTTGTTTTAAAAGAATACGATGGAGTAATTATGATAGCTTCAGATAATGCTCTAGAACCAAATAAAAATTTATCATTAGGGTTTTTTAACGATATAGATGAGTCTTCTGAATTTGTAGAAAATTTAATAAAACATACAGAAGCACCAGTAAAATCTTTTAAGATAAGAAAAAAATCAGATGCATTAAAAGAAGCAAATATCTCCGATGATAAAAAAACAATAGAGTTCGTATTTGAGAAAAATGATAATACAATTATGAATCTTTCAAATTATTTATCAAAAAATAATATCAATTTATTATGCATAAATAGAGGAAAGAAAAAAACAGCTAATAAATTAAGTTTTATGTCGTCTGATATTAAAGAGGCTATAAATAAACTTGATGTCTCACTTTTATTATCAGGAGGACAAAATTTTTCAATACAACAATAATTAAATTAATAATATATTATGAAAGCACATACAAGAGAAACACAAGCAACCATGACGCCACAAAAGGCTCTGGATTTTTTAAAAGAAGGAAATCAAAGGTTTCAAAATAATTTAAAAGCGAATAGAAATTTATTAGAGCAAGTAAATGATACTAGCGAAGGGCAATTTCCTTTTGCAACTATTTTAAGTTGTATAGATTCAAGAGTTTCTGCAGAATTAGTCTTTGATCAGGGTTTGGGTGATATATTTAGCGTTCGTATTGCTGGAAATTTTGTAAATGAAGATATTTTAGGAAGCATGGAATTTGCTTGTAAACTTGCAGGAACAAAGGTTATTGTTGTTTTAGGACATACGAGTTGTGGTGCAATAAAAGGCGCTTGTGATGATGCTAAGCTAGGTAATTTAACAAAGATGTTAGAAAAAATTAAACCAGCAGTAAAAGCCGTGAGTGAGCCTACAGATTCAAGTTTAAGAAACTCATCAAATTTAGAATTTGTTAATAATGTTGCCGATAAAAATGTGCTTTTAACTATAGATAGAATTATGGATGAAAGTCCAGTTTTGGCAGAAATGCAAAATAAAGGTGAAATTAAAATTGTTGGCGCTATGTATGATATTCATACTGGTGAAGTCACTTTTCATGAATAAATAAAAACAGCTTTCTATGGGAAATATTATTATGAAAAAGAAAGCAACTTTGGTAGCATTAGTCTTTGTATTAATGCTACCTTTTTTTGTACAAAGTCAAGACAGTAGTTTTGGTAATTGGCTTATTTATATTGGGAATAAAAAGCTGAAAAATAATTGGAACATCCATAACGAAGTACAGTATAGAAATTATAATGCTATAGGAGATCTTGAACAGTTACTTTTAAGAACAGGTTTAGGATATACTTTTAATGAAAACAAGAATAATATTTTGTTGGGTTATGGTTATATCTTATCTGAAAATTATACAGGAAATGTAGATGATAAAGTATCAATTAATGAACACCGAATTTTTCAACAGTTTATATCTAAACAAAATATAGGTTCTGTAAAATTAAATCATCGTTACCGTTTTGAACAACGTTTTGTAGAGTCTGATTTTAAGATGCGTTTCCGTTATTTTTTAGGGGTTAATATCCCATTAACTAATGCAGAAAATCCTAATAACAAATATTATGTATCGGCATATAATGAGATTTTTTTAAATACTAAAACATCCATTTTTGATAGAAACAGAGTCTATGCTGGTCTTGGTTATAATATGAATAAAAGTTTAAGAATTGAAGCAGGTTATATGAACCAGTTTTTTGAAACAAGTAGTAGAGACCAATTTAATTTAATAACCTTTATTACTTTTTAGAAAAGTATAGTTATTCTAAAAAAACCAATACTTTTAAGTATTGGTTTTTTTTTTGACAAATTATGAATTAACTTCGGAATTATTAAAAACTATAATTAAGCATGAAAAATTTATTTTCAAATATAAAAGGAGATGCATTTGGTGGTATTACTGCAGGAATTGTAGCATTACCATTGGCATTGGCATTCGGAGTCTCATCAGGTTTAGGACCAACTGCAGGACTTTATGGCGCTATTTTTATTAGTTTTTTTGCTGCGCTTTTTGGAGGTACAAGCACGCAGATTTCTGGGCCAACCGCACCTATGACAGCTGTGAGCATGGTTGTTATTGCAGGGATTATTGCAACTAACGATGGAGATATTAATAAAGCTTTACCTGTAATACTTACCGTCTTCTTATTGGCAGGGCTCATGCAAGTAGGTTTGGGTGTTTTAGGTTTAGGAAAATATATCAGGTATATCCCATATCCTGTTGTTTCTGGTTTTATGACTGCAATTGGTGTTATTATTTTATTGACTCAAATTTTACCTTCTTTAGGATATTACCCAAAAGAAGATATGGAGTTTGTTAATACGTTTAAACCTCATGCCGAAGAAGTTATTTTAGAAAACATATTAAAAGAACAAGCTGGCGAAGGTATTTTAGTTTTAGAAGATTTTAAAGAAACCGTTAATAGAGCTCACGAAATTTCGCAAGAGGCTATATTAAAAGAATCTCAAACTTTAGCGGCAAAAGATGCTTCGGGAGCATTGGGAGCTGTTAAAATTTTGCCTACAGCTTTACAAAATATTAATTGGTTAGAATTAATATTAGCTTTAGGTACTATTTTAATAATTTATGGTTTTAAACGAATTACTAAGGCCGTTCCAAGTACACTAGTTGCTCTAATTGTAATGTCTGGAATAGCTGTTGGTTTTGAATTAGACTATAGACCAATAGAGGAAATTCCTAGCGGACTTCCAATACCAAATCTAGAAATATTTACAGGTTTTAAATTAAGCCATATTACACCATATATTTTTACAGCACTTACCTTGTCTTTACTTGGTGCAATAGATTCATTATTAACTAGTGTTGTTGCAGATAATATGACCAAAACAAAGCATAAACCGAATAAAGAATTGGTTGGTCAAGGTATAGGTAATAGTATTGCTGCTGTTTTTGGAGGTATTCCAGGTGCAGGTGCTACTATAAGAACCGTAGTTAATATTTCTTCGGGTGGTAAAACAAAATTATCTGGAATGATTGCGGGGCTTTTATTATTAGTAATTTTATTAGCATTAGGTCCTGTAGCATCAAAAATTCCAGCTGCTGTTTTAGCAGGAATCTTAATTACTGTAGGTATTGGTGTTATGGACTATAAAGGTTTAAAAGCTATTCCAAGTTTACCTAGAGATATTAAATTTGGACCATTTAAATTAAGTTCAGAAGTGTTAATAATGATTGTTGTATTATTACTTTCAACATTTTGGGATTTAATTTATGCTGTTGGTATTGGTTTAGTTATAGCCTCTTTAATGTTTATGAAAAAAATAGGTGACTTAACAGCAGAAAGAAGTAATGTAAAACCCTTAAAAGAAGAAGCTTGGAAAGATGAAATTAATTTTCCAGAAAACTTAAAAGAAGAGGTGTTTATAAAACACATAAAAGGACCGTTATTTTTTGGTTCTACTAGTGATTTTCAACAACTAACAGCTCAAATTCCAAATACCGCAAGAACGGTTATAATTAGATTAGGACGTATGCAATATATGGATCAATCTGGATTATACGCGATGGAAGATATGCTTCAAGATTTAAATAAGAAAAATATTGAAGTACTTTTTGTTGGTCTACTAAAACAACCTAAATATATGATGGAGCGTATTGATATTATTCCAGATTTAATTCCTAAAGAACATATATTTGATAACTTTAAAAAGTGTTTAGAATGGATAAAATCAAATGGAAAAAATCATAAATAGGTCATGAAGTTAGAAAGGGTTTTTCAAAATAATGAAAAGTGGATTAAAGATAAATTATCTAACGATCCTGAATATTTTAATGATTTAGGGAAAGGGCAAAAGCCAGAATTGTTATTTATAGGTTGTTCAGATAGTCGAGTGACTTCTGAGGAGTTAATGGGGTTAGGTCCAGGCGAGGTTTTTGTACACAGAAATATTGCTAATATGGTTACAGGAACCGATTTAAATGTGATGTCTGTTGTAGAATATGCTGTTATTCATCTAAAAGTAAAACATGTTATTGTTTGCGGACATTATGCTTGTGGTGGTGTAAAAGCTGCTATGCAATCGGCAGATTTAGGTATTTTAAATCCGTGGTTACGTAATATTCGCGATGTGTATCGCATTCATAAAACTGAGCTAAATAATATTGATGACGAAGAAAAGAAATATGATCGTTTAGTAGAATTAAATGTACAAGAACAATGTGTAAACCTTATAAAAACAGCAGCCATACAAAAAGCTTTAAGAGAAAGAGGGTTAACAGTACATGGTTGGGTATTTGATGTGAATACAGGGAAACTCATCGATTTGAAAATCGATTTTGAAAATATTCTAAAAAGTATCAGAGAAATTTATCATTTAGATTAAATAAAAAAGCCACTCAATGAGTGGCTTTTTTGTTAAATAGGTTTTATCCAAAGCAAGTGTTTCCATCTTTCTTTTTCATTTAAAATAAGTATTATATTTATTGTAAATAAAACACCTGTTTGTATAAGTTCTCCAATGTCGTTGGGTTCTAAAAACAAGTGAAAAAGGAAAATATGCAATGTAATAGGGAGCAAAAAAAGGGCGCCAATAAATCCTGAACCTTGAATAATTAAAAGTAATCCAAAGAGCAACTCACAAATTCCAAGTACTTGCCAAAAATACCCAGTTTGTTTAGATCCACTTATATATAATACTTTTTGAAGTGTTGATTCTTTTTCGGGTGATGAAAATTTATTAGCTGTTTCTAAAACTTTAATAGGACTCGGAATAGTTTTTTCAAATTTATGAATACCACCATATACCATAAAACCTCCAAGAATTAAACGAACTAAAATATAAAATACGCTGATTGATAATTTCATCTGTTTAAATTTTATTTTTTATTGGTCAGATTTAATTCGTTAATAACATTTCGTTTAGTAATAACGTAATTATTATGACTCATTTCATAATTAAAAAGTAGTTACACCTTCATTAGGTTGGTATACATAGTTAAAAGTGTAGTAAGGCGTTGCATCTACAAAAGCATCAGGATTATCAGGCGCATTTTCATAATAACTCAAAATCTCTACTTTTGCATAAAGCCCTTTATTGGTTTTAAAAACAAGAATTTTTCCAGGAGTTGGACTGATTACATGACTAGGAGGGCCAGCATATGTATACCATCCGTTTCCACTTCCTGTAGTAATGGCATATCCTGTATCCGAATCTTGTGTAAAAAGAGATGTGTCTACTTCGTTAATTGAAGCTATCGTTCCATTAGCAATATACACAGCAGCATTTCCTGTTCTATCAGGTTCATCAGTTGTTTCTAAAGAAACACCTCCGTTTACAATAATAGAAGTTCCTCTAAAGGCAATATCCCAATCGGTTTCACTTGTTGTTATTTCTCCTGTTTCAAAATTAAACTTAGTAAAAGAACCAGAGATATCCTCTCCCGATCCTTGACCTCCAGAATGAGGCGCATGTAAGTTTGAAATGGTTTTAGATTCTATGTCTAAAATAGTTGGAGTATCATCATCATTACAAGATGAGAAACCAATAAAAAGAGCGACTAATGTTAAAAATTTAAATGTGTTCATAGTGTTTATATATAATTATTAAAATTGAATGTGTAGTTTTCCATAAATAATACGTCCTGAAATATTGGTGATATTTTGAGGGTCTGTAAATCCTAAAATATTATCAATACCAAAGCCTATTTTATGGTTTTTAAAAAGTGTTTTATTTAAAGCAAAATCCCAAATGGTGTAGCCTTTAACAAAATCATCATAGCGGTCTAAATATGTATTTCCATTGCTATCTATAATGCCATATTTACTACGATAGGTTCCACGAATGTTGGCATCTAAAAGCCATTTTGTGAATTCGTAAAATACCTTAATGTTTCCCATGTGGCGAGATCTATTAAATAAACCGAAGTAATCTTCTTTTTTAAGTTGAAAGGAAGGAGAACTAGAAGATACTCTTGCGTAAACAGTACCATTTTTAAAAGCTGTTTCTGCTGTTTTATCTTTAGCAATAAGTAATTGATAGCCCCCAGAAATTTTTAAGCTATTATTAGGTTTCCAATTTGTATTAAATTCAATACCTTGAGTGTATACCGTATTTATGTTGAAGTAACTAAATACATTTTGTCCATTCGTTTTATTAGCAATAACACGAGTATCAATTAAATCGTTTATACTATTTCTAAAAATATTTAGGTGTAATTTTAAGGAAGAAAAAGGTTGGTAATCTGCACCTAAATTCAAGCTTATAGAATTCTCAGAATTTAAATCGCTTTCAAATTCAGTAATAGGTATAATAATGTTTGCAATTTGTCCTTCTGCTTGTAGTTCTGGAATTTTTGTGCCAACCGCATTATAACCTAAAACGGTGTATCCAACAGTGGCATTGGTAAAATCGAAATATAATTGTCTGAAATCGGGAGTCTTAAATCCGTAACCAACGGATGCTTTAATGGCTAATTCGCTATTAAATTCATATCTAATAGCTGCTTTGGGGCTAAACTGCGATTTGTATTTATTATGATTATCAAAACGAGCTCCTAGAATAATATTAATATTCTCATTTGGGTTTGTATCATATTGTAAGTAAGCATAAGGTGAATTAAATTCTGGATTGGTTGAAAAGTCAGTTCTCTTCAACGTTTCATGATTCCAACCTAAACCACCAATAAAAGCACTTTTTTTAGAAGCATTAAAAGTTGCTCTAATTTCTGGACGCAATAAAAATTGATTAAAATAACTATCACTAAACCTAGATTCATCTGGGTTATTTAAGTATTCGTTGGCTTTATAACGCGTAGCATAAAATTCAAAATAGCTATGCCATTTTTTACTATAGGTATGACCTAGCTTTAAATGCGTATTCCACTCGTTTATATTACTTTCTCCATTTAAGGTAGCTGATGCCACATAATCTTGGTTTTGTGTGTAATATTTACCAGAAATTAAAAGATTGGTAGCCTTTGAAAATTCATAAGTAACTTTTGTGTTTAAAGTATAGTTACTAAAAGGCTCTATAGTTTTTAAATCATCACTTTTATCTAAATCATAGCCATTACTACTATATCTATTCAAAAAAGTAGTTATTCCAAGTTTTTGTTTTTTGTAATTTATGGAGCTGCTTAAATCGTTGGTGTTAAAGCTACCATGCCTGTAATTTACATGACCAATAAACCCTTCTTTAGGTGTTTCGGTAATTATATTAATAACACCTCCAAGCGCTTCACTTCCGTATAAACAGGAAGATGCGCCTTTAACTATTTCTATTTGTTTTGTATTGCCAACAGTAATTCTATTAAGGTCTAGAGTACCTGCCGAACGTCCCACAAGCGGTACACCATCAACAAGAATTAAGGTGTATTGCGCATCTAAACCTTGTAATTGAATACCATCTCCTCCACCAAAATCTGAAACTGTAATTAAACCAGTTTGCTCATTTAAAATATCATTTAATCGAACTGAATTAGATCTTTCAATATCCTTTTTACTAATAATTTGAGCGGGTAGCGGTAAAGATGATAATTGTCTTGTAGTCCGGGTTGCTGTTATTATTATTTCATCTAAATCTTTAGTTTTTGTAGAATCTTTGGAGGCATTACTTTCTTGAGAAAAAGAATAGCTCACAAAAAAAAGTGAAAAATAAATACAGAAATATTTTTTATTTAGAATCATTCTTAATTAATTTGCTGCAAATATATAAGTTATTTTAATTTAGTCTAAATAAGAATTGATAAATTTTAAATTTTTTTTAATCATTAATATCAAAATATTAACAATGAAACAATTAGCACTTTTACCATTATTATTTTTAGCATTTTCATTACAAATGAATGCGCAAACCAAAAAAGAAAAAGATCAAAATGCCATAAAGGATATGTGTGGTTGTTATGAAATTAAGTTTAAATATGCCGAAACTTTTTCTCCAGATATTGCTTATGAAAAAGCTTATGATTACAGAGCACACGCCTTAGAATGGGCAGAATTAGTAACCGATAAAGACAATAAAATTGGCATTCAACATTTACTAGTTGTTAATGATACTATGGTTATTAAGCATTGGCGACAAGATTGGGAATTTGAAAACAAAAGTTTATTTACATATAAAGCAAAGAACACTTGGGATGTAAAACATGTAACTGAAGATGAAGTAAAAGGACAGTGGTCTCAAAAAGTATATCAAGTAGATGATAGTCCGCGTTATTCTAGTTCGGCAACTTGGGTTCATGTCGATGGAAAACGTTTTTGGGAAAACAAAACCGATGCACCACTTCCTAGACGCGAATACTCTAAAAGAGATGATTATAACATTTTAGTAAGAGGAAACCGTGTCCAACTTAAAGATTATGGATGGTTACATGAACAAGATAACGATAAAGTTATAAGAACAAAAGGAGAGGAAGACGAATTATTAGTTCAAGAAAAAGGCTATAATATTTATACAAAAGTAGCTGATGAAAAGTGTAAAGTTGCTAAAGCATGGTGGAAGAAAAACAACAAAGTTTGGGTAAAAGTTAGAAAAGAATGGGATAAAGTCTTTGCCGAAAATACCGAGGTGAAATTAAAAGAAAAAGTAGATGGTAAAAAACTATACGAGTACTTATTTGCCTTAAAAAATAACGCTACAAGTAAAGATATTAGAACCATTATTAACAAGTTTTTAAACTAGTAAACAATTCTTTAACAGCACATTTTAGCTATGGACGATATAAATACAATTTATTATAATAATTTCGGAATAGCATTCCAATGGAAAAGATGTGCTGCTAAAGATTTTAAGAAAATTCAATTAGTCTTTAGAAACACAGGTTTGTTTTTAACAGAAAAGGAGCTTTTTCAGTTTTCTAATAATATAGAAAAGTCTATAGAAAAGTCTTGTTATTGTGAAGATTGTAAAAAAAATAATTATTACAAATCGCTACTTTTAGAAGCTCCAAACCCACAAACAAGCTTTGCAATGAGTTATGCTGAATTAAAAGATATGCAAGATTTATTAAGTGGTACTTTGTTTCAATTAGGCTTAGATAAAATGCTTAAAAATTTCACTATTGATAATAGCTGAATCTAAGCATTAATTTCTGAGGCAGTATCTGTTTCTTTAGGCGCTAAAAGATTAGGGAATATCATTGGGAATATTTCTTTTACAGGTTTGTAAAGGACGGTTTCTTCAATATTTTCTTCATCAACAAAGGTGATAGTGCTATTTAGTTTGTCAAAAATATTTAGCACAATACTTAAAATTAGTGCAATTTTTATAGCCCCAAAAATACCACCAAGTAATTTGTTTAAAATGCCTAGAGCTGCAAAATTCGCTAACTTTGTAAGCGCTTTTCCTGCTAAGGCTATAGCTAAAACAATAATGATAAACGTTATGGCAAAGGCAACAATATTAATAGTTTTTTCATCCCACTCAGTTTTAGTTTGTAAAAATTCGGAAGCAAAGTTGCTAAAATGTATGGCACCATAAACACCTGCAATTAATGCAACTAATGAGGAAACTTCAACAAAAAGCCCTTTCATAAAACCTCGAACAAGTCCAAATAAAACCAAGGCACCTAAAACAATATCAATAACACTCATACGTATACAATTTAAGCAAATATAAAATAATAGTAAGACTTAGGTTTATTAACTTTGCAGCTTTAATTAGTGAAACTAATATTTTAAACTTTTGTTGTTTATAAATATTTTTTAGTGGAACTAATTCCGATTTAATATCGGGAACTCATTATAATATAGGATAAACTTCATGGCAAGAGACGAAGAATTAAAGGAACGCTGGGATTTGGTGGTAGAAAAACTATCCAATCAATTTGCTGATGGAGACAGGTTAGATCTTGATGCCATTATTTATCTAATAGGTGTGCAAGAACTTGGACAGTTAGCGCAAAGCTTTAAAAAAGATCAAAAGTTAGATTTAATGCATATTGCTATTTGCAAGTTGCTAACGCCTTATGGTTATTACGAGCTCGATTTTGTAGATAATGAAGGCTGGCCACATTACAAAACTTTAGAAGCTTTACCACATTTAAAAGCAGGCGAGCAAAGTGTTTTAATGAAAGAAGCTATTGTAAACTATTTTTTAGAAACCGAATTTATAGATTAGGAATTTTACGTCTTTGCTAAGAAATTTTTCATTTGCAGAAGCAATCTCTTTCTTTTTTACAGATTACTTTGTCGTTTCCTCCTCGTAATGAGGATAAATTAATTAAATTTGCATTCATTTTTGAAATGACGTCATGATAGATAAGATAAAAGAACTTATAGCCGAAGCCGAAGCTTTTAAAGCGCAAACCAAAGAAGAGGTTGAAACATTCCGTATAAAGTATTTAGGTAAAAAAGGATTGTTAAACGATTTTTTTGCCGAGTTTAAAAATGTAGCAAACGACCAGAAAAAGGAATTTGGTCAAACCATAAATAAGCTTAAAAAAACAGCTGAAGACAAGGTAAATGCATTAAAGGAAGAGCTAGAAAGTAAAGAAGAAGTAAAAGGTGTTTATGGCGATTTATCACGTCCAGGAGAACCTGTTCAAATAGGAGCACGTCATCCAATTTCAATTGTTAAAAATCAAATTATAGATATTTTTTCTCGTATTGGTTTTAACGTAAGTGAAGGTCCGGAAATTGAAGATGATTGGCATAACTTTACGGCGTTAAACCTACCAGAGTATCATCCAGCACGTGATATGCAGGATACATTTTTTGTTCAAACTAACCCAGATATTTTATTACGCACACACACCAGTTCGGTACAAGTGCGTTATATGGAAAATAATAAACCGCCTATTCGTACTATATCACCAGGTCGTGTTTATAGAAACGAAGCGATTTCGGCACGTTCACATTGTTTTTTTCATCAAGTAGAAGGTTTATATATTGATAAAGACGTAAGTTTTGCCGATTTAAAACAAACACTTCAACACTTTACTACCGAAATGTTTGGTAAAAGTAAAATACGTTTACGTCCATCGTACTTCCCATTTACAGAACCAAGTGCAGAAATAGATGTGTATTGGGGATTAGAAACAGAAACCGATTATAAAATAACCAAAGGAACAGGTTGGTTAGAAATTGGTGGTTGTGGTATGGTAGACCCTAATGTTTTAGAAAATTGTAAAATAGATGCTAAAGCATATTCAGGATTTGCTTTTGGTGTAGGTGTAGATCGTATAGCTATGTTATTGCATCAAATAGGAGATATTCGTTTATTAAGTGAAAATGATGTTAGGTTTTTAGAGCAGTTTAAATCTGCGTTATAACTGTCATTCCTGCGAAGGCAGGAATCTTTTCAATTGAATTTCTTAGTTTATTATGAAAGACGATATTATTATTCCCAAAGTAGAAGGCGTTTATATAGCAGTAGTAAACGAGTATAACGATATTTATAAAACTCAAGATTGGAACGCTTATATAATTAATGAAAAAGAGGTTGATTTAGAGATGGTGCTTATTGTAACTAGTGGTTACAGTGAAGAAAAAATTACATCTACATTTAGAAAAAAATTAGATGTTTTACCTAAAAAAAGTTATGCTAAAATAGAGTTGATGCAAGAAGATTTATTTGCTTTGAATAACACTTTTAAAGTTACTTTTTTTGAAGGGAATACCATGTTTGATAAAATATACTTATTTAGAAAAAACACTATAAATTTAAAGGCTTTGCAAACCATTCCTTTAATGCAGGTTAAAGGGGTTTTGGTAAAGTAAAAAATTCCTTTAAAAAAAGGAATCTCATAAATTTATTCTACAATTTTTTTTTGAAGTTCTTTATTACGTTAGAGATTATAGGCTTTCAACTGCGCTCAAGATAAACTCATCCTTTTTTTATTTTAAAATAAAACAGACTTTAAAAACAGGATCCTGACTTTATTATGGATTCCTACCTTCGCAGGAATGACAAAACAAAAATATAGAGTAAAGCTTTGGTCTTTAGGTAACACCCAAATAATTAATCCAACTTCTCAGTTAATTTAGTAAACACTTTTTTCGGGTCTTTGTTTTCGTATAAAATCTCGTAAACAGCATTTATAATGGGAATTTGGGCTTTTTTTGCGTTTTTTTCATGAAGTAAATGGGCGCTTTTAGTAGCGTAATACCCTTCAGCAACCATACTCATTTCCATTTGAGCCGATTTTACAGTATAGCCTTTACCAATCATATTACCAAACATGCGATTTCTAGAAAACACGGAATATCCTGTAACTAATAAATCGCCTAAATAAGCTGAATTATTAATGTTACGTTTCATTTTATGTCTTTTCTTTATAAAACGTTTCATTTCCCGAATGGCATTGCTCATTAATACACTCTGGAAATTATCACCATACCCTAAACCATGAGCAATACCTGCAGCAATAGCATAAATATTTTTAAGCATAACTGCATATTCAACACCTATAACATCGTCGCTAATTTTGGTTTTTATATAATCGCTTGATAAAGTATTAGCAATATTTTTTGCTTTATTTTCATCAGAGCATGAAATGGTTAAATACGATAAACGTTCTAAAGCAACCTCTTCAGCATGACAAGGACCTGCGATAACCGCAATATTATCATAAGGGACTTTATAAATGGCGTGAAAATGTTCGCCAACTAAAAGTCCTGTTTCTGGCATGATACCTTTTACAGCAGATACTATTGTTTTATTAGAGATATCGACAGTTAATTTTTCTAATTCACTGTGTATAAAAGCAGAAGGAATTACAAAAATTAAAACATCGGCATAGTCAGCAATTTCATTTATATCGTTGCTAATTTTTAGCTGTTCTAAATGAAACTCTACCGAACTTAAATAATTAGGGTTGTGTTGCTCTCTTAAAAGATGTTCTTTAGTATAAACACTGCGCATATACCAACCTATTTCATCCAAGTTTTCAGAAAGCATTTTTACAATAGCTGTCGCCCAACTTCCTGCACCAAAAACCGCATATTTTAAAGGTTTATTCATAAAAGGATAAATCATTATAAGTTCAAAAATACATAAAATATTAATCATTGTTATAGCGTCAAAATAATAAGAATTTATTTTTTTGGCACGTGTTTTGAAATGCTTGAATTAGAAACTATAAAATATTTGATTATGAAGACTATAAAATTACTTTCAAGCTTTGCACTAATAGCAACACTATTTACATCATGTTATACCGATGTTATTGTTGAAGAAGTTGTTGAAACTCCTCAAATCAATATAAATCAGTTATTAGGAGCCTATGAGTTATGGTATGTAGATATTAATGCCACTAAAGGTTATGGAGAAACACCGTTTTTACAAAAGGCTTTTACTATTTCGTTTAAAAATGGCGTTGTGTATGCTAATAATAATATTGTTGGACTAGGAGATAGTGGTAATGGTTTTGGAATAGATGTAGGCGAATATGATGCTTATAATATGATTTTAGATGTACAACATGATCTTGATGGTTTTGAAACTTTTGATGTATATCAAATTGATAATAATACTATAGAGCTTTATAACCCAAATAATGATACATCGTATTTTTTAGATGGTTACCAACGCAGCAATTTTGATTACGATTTTGTGTTTTATGATAACATTCATTATTTCTTGCAAGAGTATGAGGCTTGGGAAAAAACATTTACCAGTAATTATGGCGCTATTAATGAGTTTGATAACGAAAACTTTTTACAGTTTTTAGCAGGCGGAAATGATTCCACGTTTCAGAGTTCACAAGATGATAATGGTACAACAGCAAATAATTTAATATGGGATTATACAGGTGTTTATGGTGTTGGAAATATTAGTGGCGATATGTATTTAAAAACTTTAACATTAGATTATGATTTCTTCAACAATGAATATTTTGAATTGAGCGTTATTAATGATAGAACAATAGAATTGTTTCACCCAGCATCAGAAACAGTTTATGAATTTGAAGGCAGAGGTTATATACAGTATTTAAAATCGGCTAATACGAAAGATAAAAAGGCTGTATCTAATATAGACAAAAAACGAAAGTTTAGAAAAGATAAAGTAGAAAACCCACGTGAAAACACAAGGGTTTAGATAGATAATTAAACGTGAGACTCCGTATTCTAGCGGGATTAGTTCAATTAATGTTTCACTAAAATTTTTGGTTGGTTAGTTTGTTTAAAAAACCGTTTAAAGCAATTTGTTTTAGGCGGTTTTTTTATTCCATTAAGTAAGTGATTCTCCAATTCATTTTCGACAATCTTTCGGTAAAAAAGGTATGTATGATTTTAGGATTTCCAAGTGTAAATCAAATTAGTCTAAAAGTATTTGTTTTTTTGAACTTAATAAAATCTATTAAGAAGTTACCTTTAAATTAATCTTATTTAAATACCTCTAAACAAATTCTGATAGTATGGATTTTACATTTTCACGAACATTAATAGCTTTACTTATTGAGAGTTATAAGATCGGTCGCCGTACAAAAATATCATGAAATTATTTTTAAGTAAACAATATTAGCGGTGTAATTTTTAATTATTAAATATAATAAGCTAATATGAAAAAAAGCCTTAGAATAATTAGATCAAGTATGCTCATTTTTGTCATTACCTCTGTTTTAAGTTGTAATGCACAGAATGGTAGTGATACGGATAAACAACAACCAGAGATAGGACAAATACCACCACATCCACCTAGATTACCCGAAGGTGTTATTCCTGCATTCCCTGGAGCATGGGGAGGTGGTATGTTTACAACTGGAGGACGTGGAGGGAAAGTATTTGCTGTTACTAATCTTAACGATAATGGTCAAGGTAGTTTGCGAG
This sequence comes from Flavobacteriaceae bacterium HL-DH10, assembly GCA_031826515.1. Lineage (NCBI taxonomy): Bacteria > Pseudomonadati > Bacteroidota > Flavobacteriia > Flavobacteriales > Flavobacteriaceae > Thalassobellus > Thalassobellus suaedae. Next base: position 1,812,318 of record CP134536.1, read on the forward strand.
CAGCGCTTGAAGCAGAGGGACCTCGTATTGTTGTTTTTCAAGTTGCAGGTACAATTAAAATAAAAAAGGATCTGAATATTAATCATCCTGATATAACTATTGCTGGTCAGTCTGCACCAGGGGATGGTATTTGTATTGCGGGAACGTTAAATATTAACACACACAATGTTATTGTACGTCACATTCGTGTACGTCGTGGTGTTCCTGTTGGTGGACAAGGAGATGATAATATTGGTGGAAATCCAGATCATCATATAATCATCGATCATTGTTCGACAAGTTGGGGAATGGACGAAAACATTTCACTTTACCGCCAAATGAGACCTTCACTAGATGGCAGTAAGAGAATTAAAGTTCCTGCAGAAAATATTACCATTCAATGGACCATTTCTAGCGAAGCACTTGATGCTCGAGGACATGCTTTTGGAGGCACTTGGGGTGGGAATCCCTCTACGTTTCATCATAATCTTTTTGCTTGTAATACAGCTAGAAACCCATCTATAGGTATGTCTGGTGACTTTGATTTTCGTAACAATGTTATCTTTAACTGGGGTCATCGAAGTATGGATGGAGGAGATGAAACGTCTCAAGTAAATGTCATCAATAATTACTATAAACCTGGTCCTGCTACTAAAGAAAAGATACGAGCTGTCTTTGCTCGTATTGAACAAAGAAGTATGTATTCTCCTGGAAGTGCTTGGGCTGAAGGCGAATGGTATACTAAGGCTGAAAACAGACCAGGAAAATGGTATGTAGCTGGTAATATTATGCATGGTAATAAAGAGCTTATTAATAACAACTGGGCTGGTATGCAAGGTCCTGAAAAAATAGCTCGTGTAAATACACCATTTGTAGGTTGGCCTGTTGCTCCACATGAAACAGCGGATGCCGCTTATCAATCTGTGCTAGCAAAAGTTGGTGCTACATTGCCAAAAAGAGATGCTGTAGATATTCGTGTAACGGAAATGGTTCGTTATGGAAAAACTACGACTGAGACAGGTATTCTTAAAGATATTTCGGAAGTTGGTGGTTATCCTAATTTAACTTACGATGCTACCAAAGTTCTTGTTGATACTGACGGTGATGGTATGCCTGATACATGGGAAGAAAAATATAATCTTGATTCTAAAAACTCGTCTGATGGTGCTATTGATTCCGATGACGATGGGTATACAAATGTAGAAGAATACCTTAATAGCACGAACCCAAATGAAAAAATTAATTATCGAAATCTTGGTAATAACATTGATACAATAAGTTAATTCAAACTCTCGCTCTTTTGTAAGTAAAAAAGGGTTTTGTGAAAATTTTGATTATTTAGTTAGCATAAAAACCGCTTAAAGCAATTTGTTTTAGGCGGTTTTTTTATGATTTTGAGGGTATTCTGCTGCTTTTCGTAAGTTGGATAGTACTAAGTAATTAATTTATACGTCTCAAGTTTGTTTTTTAAAACAACAAAACAAGAAATTCTGAGTTGTGTCAAATGGTGTTAAATGGTCTTCTGTAATGCACTTGATTTTGTCAAATCCATTTTTCAATTCTAATGTTAACTCATCTTCATTGTATTGCTTTATTTCGACACCGCTACATTTTTTAGGTCCATTTTTGGAAAAGGTTCCAATTATCAAGAATCCACTTATAGATTGTTTTGCAATTTTTATATATTTTTCTATTTGTTTAGTCTTTGTTAGAAAATGAAAGGTTGCCCTGTCGTGCCAAACATCAAAAGTCATGTTAGGTTCAAATTCCGTAATATCGCTTACAATCCAATTTACTTTATTTGCTTTTTCTCCAAGTCGTATTTTTGCTTTTTCAAGTGATTTAGCCGAAATGTCAAGTACAGTAACATTTTCAAATCCTTCATCAAGTAAGTAATCGACAAGTTTGCTGTCACCACCACCTATATCTATTATTTTGGCAGTTTTCTTCAGTCCGAAAGAATGGATAAATTCAAGTGAAGTTTTAGGCATTTTTTGCGTCCAACTAACTTGATCTGGATTTTTAGTTTCATAAACTGTTTCCCAATGTTTCTTTCTATCTAATGTCATTGCTATGTCTCATTTTTTAGCATGTAGTCCATGTCAAAATAAAGTTACGTATCAGTAAATTATTTGATTGCTAAACTAAAGTTAGCTATTTTTTCTGATAAGTACAAGAAGCTGATTACCTATAAAAATTCATTTCATCTAAATACTCCCAAACATATTCTGGCAGCATGGGTTTTACGTTTTTACCAGCTTTAATAGCATTACGTATAAACGTTGAAGAAAGTTGCATGATAGGTGCATCAACAGTATGAATTTTTTTATGCCCGTTAAATTGAGTAACTACTTTGTTTTCAGAAATACGAGGATACACATAAATATCATGGTTTTCAAGAATGAGTTGGTAGTTTTTCCATTTATGAAAACCTTTTAAATTGTCTTCACCCATAATTAAAGCAAACTCATAATCGGGATGCTTTTCTTGTAAATAAGTAAGCGTATTAATAGTATAACTAGGTTGTGGTAAACTAAACTCGATATCGCTAGGTTTTAGTTTTGGATACTCTTTAGTAGCACGATAAACCATTTCTAATCGCTGATAATTATCTAGTAAACTACTTTTCTTTTTAAACGGATTGTGAGGTGTTACTACAAACCAAACTTGGTCTAAATCGCTATATTCTGCTATATGGTTTGCAATAACTAAATGCCCGATGTGTATGGGATTAAATGAGCCAAAATACAATCCAATTTTCATCTGCTTATTTTTATTTTATTAATTAGGTCAGATGTAACATCCATTTAATCTTTTTTTATGCAATCTAATTTTTAATTATGAATGTTTCATTAAAAACGATTTAAGATTTTAAAAAATTACGAACTAAACTTTCAGCTTCAGTTAAGGCTTTTTCTAAATTATCATTAACGACTATAACATCAAATAAAGGTGCCGTAGCAAGTTCTGCTGAAGCTTTAGAAACACGCATGTTTATTTTATCTTCACTTTCAGTTTTACGTTTTTTTAGTCTAATTTTAAGGGCATCAATACTAGGCGGTTTAACAAAAATAGCTAAGGTCTCTTCTGGAAATTTTCGTTTTATACGTAAACCACCAGACACATCAATATCAAAAATAACATGTTTGCCCATAGCCCAAATACGCTCGACTTCAGTTTTTAAAGTGCCGTAAAAATTATCGCGATACACTTCTTCCCATTCTAAAAACTCATCGTTTTTAATTTTGTTTTTAAATTCTTTTAACGATAAGAAATAGTAATCTTTTGCATGAACTTCTGTGCCTCGTTTTTCTCGTGAGGTTGCCGATATGGAGAATTCTAAATTTAAATCTTCAATACCTAATAAATGCTTTACTATGGTTGTTTTTCCAGAACCTGATGGTGCTGAAAAAACGATGAGTTTGCCTTGTTTTGTATGATCTTGTTCTGCCAAGTTTAATGTTTTTATAGACACTTCGACTGCGCTCAGTGTGACATTACGAATTTAATTTGTCTAACTATATTTTTTTGCTTTTTTAAAGGGCATTCAATAATTGTTCCTTAATTTTTTCTAGTTCATCTTTCATCTGCACTACTAATTGTTGCATAGGCGCATAATTACTTTTAGAACCAATGGTGTTAATTTCTCGTCCCATTTCCTGACTAATAAATCCTAGTTTTTTCCCATTAGATTCTTTAGAATTTATAGTTTCTAAAAAATAATTTAGGTGATTTTTTAGGCGTACTTTTTCTTCAGTTATATCAAATTTTTCAATGTAATAAACCAATTCTTGTTCAAAACGGTTTTCATCGTACTTTTCTTTTAATTCTTCAACGCCTTTAAGTAAACGCTCTCTAACACCTTCAACACGCTCAGGATCCATAGTTATTACTTGTTCAAGTAAATCATCAATGCTTTTTACACGCATATTAAAATCTTGTTCAAGAACCTTTCCTTCATTTAATCGATGATTAATTAAATCTGTAACAGCTGTGTGTATTTCGTTTTCAATAAGTTGCCACTCATTCTCATCAATTTCTTCACGCACAGTATTTAAGGCATCAGGAAACCGAACAGCCATTTTAAGTAGTTCTATATCGCTACCATCTACTACATTTTTTAACTGTTGTATATATTGCTTAACAACAGGCGTGTTTATTTGTGTTGAGGTATCTTCGGCAGTCGTTTCAACATAAATAGAAAAATCTATTTTACCACGAACCAATTCATTAGCAATAAGCTTTCTTATAGAAAGTTCTTTTTCTCTATAAATAGAAGGCATTCTTGCATTTAAATCGAGACTTTTGCTATTAAGAGATTTTAACTCTATACTAACTTTTTTTGAGGGTAATTGCAATACAGATTTTCCGTAACCTGTCATTGAATATATCATAAACGTATGTATTTAAGATTTACAAAGGTAATTAAAACCTAAGTGATAGAAAATAATTAATTTTTACAGTATTTGATGTGTTTTTCTCAATTCTATGATATTAAATAGTTTTCTTTAATTGTGTTTTTCAAAATAATAGTAGTTTTATATCTAATTACCGAATGACTGAAAATAGGATATATGTTTAAAAAGTTTGTATTAGTATGTGTTTCAGTAGTTTTTGTAAACTGTAAATCTGATGTAAAAGAAGTTAAAGAGGATAATAATTTACAAGCGGAATTAGAATATAAAGCACAAGCTGTATTAGGAGAAGGCGCTTTTTGGAATTATAAAACTCAGGAATTATACTGGATAGATATAGATAGTAAACGTTTTAATATTTATAATCCTAAAACCAAAACAAATAAATTTTTAGAAACACCATCTAAAATTGGAACTGTAGTTCCTGTTAATGATACTATTGTTTTAGCAGCATTAGAAGATGGGGTTTATAAAATGAATATTAATTCTGGAACAAGTACTTTGTTTACAGGCATGAAGGAAGATTTGTTTGAAAGTAGATTGAATGATGGAAAATGTGATCCAGCGGGTCGGTTTTGGGTAGGTTCTATGCATAATCAATATGAAACAGGAAAAGCAAATTTATATAGTATTAATTCTGATAGTTTATTAGTGAAAAAAATAGATAGTGTGACTATCTCTAATGGTATAGTTTGGACTTCAGATACTAAAACGATGTATTATATCGATACTCCAACTTCCCAAATTAGAGCCTATGATTACAATAACGAAACAGGTGATATTACTAATGCAAGAGTTGCTGTTCAAATTCCAGAATCTTTAGGTATGCCAGATGGTATGAGTATAGACGAAGAAAATATGTTGTGGGTTGGTATGTGGAATGGTAATGCCGTTATAAGATTTAACCCAATTACGGGTAAGGTTGATAGAAAGGTTAATGTACCTGCACATAATATTACATCGTGTGCTTTTGGAGGTAAAAATTTAGATACTCTTTATATTACTTCTGCACGCACTGATATGACTGATGATGAATTGAAAAAATATCCGCTTTCAGGGTCGGTTTTTAAAGTTGTACCTGGAGTTAAAGGTGTGAAGAGCCATTTTTTCAAAGAGAAATAATTTTATAAATGGTTTAAAAATGAAGTTTATAAAAAGTACTATTCTACTATCAGTTTTTTTCTTACTGGGACTTTATGGTTGTAAAAAACAAGTGTCTTCTGTAAATAAATTAGAAGCTAATAATCAAAAATGGATTGATAGTATAATTCAAAATCCGCCAGAAGGGATGGTATGGATTCCTAGAGGCACTTTTCAACAAGGTGCTGTTTCACAGGATAAAATGGCTATGAATCATGAAAAACCACAACACACTGTAACTGTAGATGGTTTTTTTATGGATATAACAGAAGTAACTAATGCACAGTTTTCAAAGTTTGTACAACAAACAGGTTATGTAACGGTTGCAGAACGAGACATTAATTGGGAAGACATGAAGAAGCAACTTCCTGAAGGCACACCAAAACCACCAGATAGTATTTTACAGCCAGGATCGTTATTATTTAAAAAAACAAAATCTTCTGTTCCTAATTTATATGATTTCTCACAGTGGTGGAATTGGTCTATAGGCGTAAATTGGAAGCATCCAAATGGTGCTAAATGCAATTTAGAAGGAAAAGAAAATCATCCCGTTGTTCATATAAGTTATGAAGATGCTGAAGCATATTGTAAATGGGCTGGACGACGTTTACCAACAGAAGCTGAATGGGAATATGCCGCTCGTGGAAATAAAAAAAACACAACGTTTTTTTGGGGAGATGATAGAATGCAACTTTCAAAAATGGCAAATAGTTGGGAAGGCGAATTTCCTGTAAAAAACACATTAGAGGATGGTTTTGAAAGAACAGCTCCAGTAAAATCGTATCTCCCAAATGGGTTTGGACTTTATGATATGGCAGGGAATGTTTGGGAATTTACTTCAGATTGGTACAACGTAAATTATTATAATGAACTTGCTACTTTAAATATTTCGGTGGTAAACCCAAAAGGTGCAGATAAAGCATATAATCCTAACAACCCGTATCTTCAAGAAAAAGTAATTAAGGGAGGTTCTTTTTTATGTAATGATTCTTATTGCGCTAGTTATAGAGTGTCTTCACGTATGGGGACAAGTATAGATTCTTCAGCAGAACATGTAGGGTTTAGAACGGTTTTAACCTTAGACATGTTGCTGTTTTAAATTAATATATGTTTTATAGAAATAAAAAAAGCTCTAAATCAATATCAAGCTGTTAAGACGATATTAAAAAAGAGCCTTAATAAATTGTAGAAAAATGAATGTTTCTTTTAGAAGCTATTAGCTATCTCTTTATGTTTCATCCTTTTAATTCTTATAGCTAACATAATAAAAATATTTATCATATCCGATAAAACACTTATTTATTCGATGAAATACGTAAAACATTTTGTTTTACTAAAAAGAACCGTAAATCTTTATAGTATTACAAACCTAGTTTGGGTGTATAATGCCTGATTTTTATTTGGATGGTATTATTGATAACCAAAAAAAATAGAACTTGATATTCGAAAAAAAAACACCCTATTTTCAATACTTTTGAGAATAGGGTGTTTTATAAAATTTTTTGTACTCAAGGTAAGAATTCAGTACAAAGGCATCGAGATCCTTTTTAAATAGTAGTTTTTTAAGCTGTTCAATCTCTTTTTTACCACTTAATTTTTTGAGATTACGATTTTTAAAAATATTATAAACGGCCAGCACTATTTTAATATAATTTTTTGTGCTTATTTTCATTTTAGTTTTCGGAATATATACTTTTTGAAGGGCCATATTTTTCGGCATGTTCTTTAGCCATTTTTTGTCCTCTGCTAATTTCTAAATGGGAGATTTTAAAATGATTGATAAGACTCCAAGTTCTATGATAGCGCTCATAAGGATCTTTAGATGACAAAAGCATCCATTTGTATGCAATTGATAAATCATTAAGTGAGTCATTTAAATAGTTTTGGTGTCTTGCTCCTAAAGAAAATTGAGCTTCAGAATAACCTTCTAAAGCTAATTTTTTCAATACCTCAATCGGACACTCGTATTTACTAAATCTCAATTGACTTAAAAGATAGGTTGCTTTATCATGACCTTGTTCTGTGGCCATTAAAAGCCATTTTTCGGCTTGGGTTCTTTTTTTAGAACTACCATAGCCAAAGTATGCCTTGCCCATTTCAAATTGTGCTTCAGCATCTCCATTTTCGGCTTGAGCTTTTAATTCTGAACTAACTTGTTGAGCATTTGTCTTCAATGAGATAAAAATTGTTAGTGTAAATGACAAAAACAATAATTTAAAATTTTTAATCTTCATAATATCATTGCTTTAATACGGGTTGTAAAACAATATGTTCTTCAAAACCTGAATAATAATTTGCTAAATGACCTTTTGATGCAGGCCATTTAATAGAACTTGGAGTTACTTTTATAAAGAGGTTATTGTCTTCAATTTTTTCTAATGTCCAAATGGAAAAGAAATAACCCGACATCATATATAAGTCAGGAATGTACGACTTGGTTTTCTTTTTCTTAGCTTTATCTAAAGGTTCAATCTCTTCAGATTCGATGCCTGTTAAAATAACCTTTAAAGTGTCATCTATATTGTAAATATAATTGTATTTATAAGTAAAATTTAATTTATAGGAATCTTTAATATTAAGGTTAACAATTAATTTTCCGGTGTTAAAATTGTAGGAGTGAACAATAGAATCTTGTTCAACTAAATAAGTACCTTCCAGATTTTCTAAAGATTGCGCATGCAAGGATAATTTAAGAAAAAAGAGAACAAGCAATATAGAAGATGTATATTTCATTGCTTTAAAATTATACAACTAAAGATAATCTTTTTTTTGTTAAGTTTTCCTGTTGTAAGTTCGTCTAAAATTTTCAATTTAAACGATTCGCTGTAATGTCTGATTACTTTGTCATTTTTGTACATAATGTTTAAAATTATGTAGCCTTATTTCAGGACGGGTCAAGCTTGCCTACAACGTTTATGTATAAGGAAAGTTGCGTGTTTGTGTGCGAGGATTTTCCGAAGGAAAATCAGAAGCTAGCAAACAAAGCAACTGCCATTGGTTTAGGATAAAACTAGCAATTTTTTATATACATCTTAAGTTTGTCTTTCATTAAATTAGATAACTAATAGAAAGAACAAAAGAGAGAAATAAGATTAGTATATACGGTGAAGCCTAGACTTCGACAACATTGATAACCCTCTCTCTTTTACTACTAAGATTTCGTTCAGTTCTGTGAGACCTTAGATCTCGATTTCAAGTTGTTGAAACGTCAGTAGCTCGTTCTTTCCAAATACAGTTCTTATGAATAAATATAGTGAAATTTATGGATTAGACATTAGTAAAGATGTCTTTGATGTTTATGGTTCCCAAACAGGTCACACCCAGTTTAAAAATGATGAGAGAGGATTTAAAAGCTTTTTAAATTATGTGTCAAAAGGCGCATTAGTAGTCATGGAAGCAACAGGCTATTATCATTACCGTTTAGCTCAGTTTTTATTCAAGTCAGGAGTTTGTGTATCTGTTGTGAATCCGCTGTCAGTAAAACGCTTTATCCAGATGAAGTTGGCCAAAGTAAAGACAGATAAGAGTGATGCTAAAGCTATTTGTGAGTATGGACAAATGAATGCTGTTCCTCTTTACACAGCTTTAAATGAAGTCCAGAGCGAATGCTTGCAGCTCTTTAGATTACTAGATAGTTACATAAAACAGAGTACGGCATCAAAGAATAAACTTCATGGGGAAGAAACTTTAGGAATACCTTCAAAGTTTGTATATCGTTCATTAAAGCGTCATGTAAAGCATTTAAAAAAGGAGATTGCCGCGATCGAGGAACGCCTATTAGCTTTAGTGAAACAAGACCAACAATATCAATTAACATTATTAAACAGTATCCCAGGTATGGGAGTAAAGACTGCCTTGTTTTTAATAGTAGTAACTGATGGCTTTAAGAAGTTTGAGACAGCATCGCAGCTATGCAGTTATGTTGGGATTACTCCAACTATAAGATTATCAGGTAGTAGCGTAAGAGGTCGAAGTAGAATAAGCAAGGTTGGTAACAAGAAGCTGAGAAATCTACTGTTTCTATGCGCTTTTTCAGCCTGTAAGCATAACAAGGCTTGTAGAGAAATTTATGAAAGATTAGTTAATAAAGGAAAAAGCAAAAAATTAGCATTAATTACTGTAGCAAATAAGTTATTAAAGCAGGCATTTGCTATTGCAAAATCTGGAAGACCTTATGATGAAAACTTTGTTTCTAAATTAGCCTAATATTGCTTGTTTTTTAACTCAGTTCTTTGTTACCAAACGTTTTATTATTCAGTTTCATATATTTTTAATAAACCTGCTTTGGTATATTCACCTACCTTGAGATGATATTGTCCATCAGGATTTAAAATCAAGAAACCTCCATTCAACCCATCATGCTTAAAGAATTTAGATCTAATTAAATCATTTTTATCCGTAATCCATTTGATTTTATTTCCGTGATAATAATATAAATCTTTAACTTTTCTATTTTTGATCCAAATATGGTTGCAATTTTCAATTTTATTTAGCTCTTCGGATAAATTCCCATAAAAAATATCCCAGGGAACTTGATATTTTGCTATAGTCCATTTAGGGTCATTATCAATGAAATTAATGACTGTTTTTTTTGAAAAATCAAGATTGTAATTTACAATGTCATATAAGTATTCTTTTAATTCGCTAAAGAATTCCGATTCGAGAACATTTTTTTCATCGGTTGGGACATTAATAATCTCTCCTTGAGAATTTTTTATTCTGTATTCATTAAAGGTAGAATTATTCACAGTTTTATTTGTTGAACAAGTCATTATTAAAATAACAGATATGAACATGATTTTTTTCATAATGTTTGGTAACGTTTATGTGTAAGGAACGTTGCGGTTTTGTGTGCGAGGATTTTCCGAAGGAAAATCAGAAGCAAGCAAAAGAGCAACGACCAAACGATTAAACTAAAATAAGCAATGTTTTTTACACGGTGTTAGCTTTTCGTTGTTTTTTTCAGATTTATAATTATTAGGCATAATTCCGTTTTTTGTTTTTCCAGCGTTTGAGTGAATTCGGGCAGTTATTTATTCCGCAAACTTTTCCAATTCCGTTGAGTGAGCAATTCCTCAAGTTTTTTAGAATGCTAAAAAGGAAAATATTTTAATATAATGGTAGCAACAAATATTATTGAACTAATTAGACCAATAATACCAAACCAATCAGAACGAAAATATTCAATTAATCCATTATTGGTCAAAATCATCAACCTAAATTCCAGAATCGCAAACAGAATGAAAATCCATAAATATATTGTATAAAAAAACATTAATCCAATATGTTCTAGTCCGTCTGTTAAAATCAAAAATGAAAACAAAAGAACACCAATTATATTGATAATTCTCATAGAATTGATTAATGTAGTTTTTTTGTCCAATTGATTAATGTTATTCATAAATTCAATTCAGTTTCAATTTCAGCAAACAAGCTAAAGGTCATTTATTTAATTATCTATAAGTTAAATTTTTAACGTTCTACCTCAATGAATGCCAACGTGTTCGTGTATGGAAAGTTGCGTGTTTGATGGCGAGGATTTTCCGAAGGAAAATCAGAAGCTAGCAAACGAGCAACTAACATTGGTTAAGCTAAAACTAGCAATTTTTTATATACTGCTTAAGTTTGTCTTTCATTAAATTAGATAACTAATAGAAAGAACAAAAGAGAGAAATAAGATTAGTATATACGGTGAAGCCTAGACTTCGACAACATTGATAACCCTCTCTCTTTTACTACTAAGATTTCGTTCAGTTCTGTGAGACCTTAGATCTCGATTTCAAGTTGTTGAAACGTCAGTAGCTCGTTCTTTCCAAATACAGTTCTTATGAATAAATATAGTGAAATTTATGGATTAGACATTAGTAAAGATGTCTTTGATGTTTATGGTTCCCAAACAGGTCACACCCAGTTTAAAAATGATGAGAGAGGATTTAAAAGCTTTTTAAATTATGTGTCAAAAGGCGCATTAGTAGTCATGGAAGCAACAGGCTATTATCATTACCGTTTAGCTCAGTTTTTATTCAAGTCAGGAGTTTGTGTATCTGTTGTGAATCCGCTGTCAGTAAAACGCTTTATCCAGATGAAGTTGGCCAAAGTAAAGACAGATAAGAGTGATGCTAAAGCTATTTGTGAGTATGGACAAATGAATGATGTTCCTCTTTACACAGCTTTAAATGAAGTCCAGAGCGAATGCTTGCAGCTCTTTAGATTACTAGATAGTTACATAAAACAGAGTACGGCATCAAAGAATAAACTTCATGGGGAAGAAACTTTAGGAATACCTTCAAAGTTTGTATATCGTTCATTAAAGCGTCATGTAAAGCATTTAAAAAAGGAGATTGCCGCGATCGAGGAACGCCTATTAGCTTTAGTGAAACAAGACCAACAATATCAATTAACATTATTAAACAGTATCCCAGGTATGGGAGTAAAGACTGCCTTGTTTTTAATAGTAGTAACTGATGGCTTTAAGAAGTTTGAGACAGCATCGCAGCTATGCAGTTATGTTGGGATTACTCCAACTATAAGATTATCCGGTAGTAGCGTAAGAGGTCGAAGTAGAATAAGCAAGGTTGGTAACAAGAAGCTGAGAAATCTACTGTTTCTATGCGCTTTTTCAGCCTGTAAGCATAACAAGGCTTGTAGAGAAATTTATGAAAGATTAGTTAATAAAGGAAAAAGCAAAAAATTAGCATTAATTGCTGTAGCAAATAAGTTATTAAAGCAGGCATTTGCTATTGCAAAATCTGGAAGACCTTATGATGAAAACTTTGTTTCTAAATTAGCCTAATATTGCTTGTTTTTTAACTCAGTTCTTTGTTGTGGTTAGTTTTTTATTATAAAATCTGCGTAATACCAATTGTCCTTTATTTGTTTGTCAGTTCCAATTATTCCTTTGGCAATTATTTTATTGTCTTTGTCAAATTCCACAAACTCTCTTTGGATTTTTAATTCAGATATTTCATTGATGAATTTTTGAAGTTTAGAAATGTAAAACTTGTATTTGTCCGAAACCTTTGAAACTGGAAATTCCTTGAATGAATTCTGAAATAATTGAATATTTCCAGAACATAAACCTGTATAATTGGAATTTGAAAAAATTAACCAAGTTTCTCCCTTTTTAAATTGTGAGCCACACATATCGGTACTGGTCTGGATAACAATTGAATTTAAAGAATCTACACCTTTATCTTTTCTAGTAATCAGAAATTCAATTGATAAAGTTTTATCATCAATTTTATTAATGCTTTTTACAGTTCCTTCGAAAATTTGGTCAGTGTTATTGATTCTTTCTAGAACTGATATTTCTCTCCAATCTTTACAAGAGCAAGCATATCCGAAAATCGAAATAAGAAAAATAATGATATTTAAAATGATTTTCATTGTTTTGTCAAATTAACCACAACGTTGATGTGTATGAAAAGTTGCGAGTTTACGGGCGAGGATTTTCCGAAGGAAAATCAGAAGCTAGTAAACTCGCAACTGACATTGGTTTAGGTTAAAACTAGCAATTTTTTATACACGGTGTTAGCAAACGTTTTATTATGACAATTTTGCTTTTTTTATTTTTCGGTATGTGAGAATGCTACCAATGATTATTAGAATAATTGAAGGGTAAAAACTCAGCACTGCTAATATTCCTAGTCCTACTGCATTTCCTGCGTCAATTAGTCCTAATGCATCAAGTCCTAATAAAATTAATAAAGGTCCAGTCCCCAAAATGAATATTATTATTCCAATCTTTAATGTTTTATGTAATTTACTCCAAGTTGATTTCATCTTAATTAATTTTAGTCAAGGTTTACTAATGGTTAGTTTATGAATGTACGATAATTTTTGGTCAAGAATTTGCTTTTACGTTTTGTTATAGTCAAAGTTCGTTTTTATTTACCGTTTCCAAAGTCATTCAGCCGCAACATTATCGTTTACTTGGTGTCTGTCAGCAGCTTTTTTGTTATAAAACCGATATTTTTTTAAAATCCGTAGAATTATTAATCGTTTTAAAAATACTTTACACACATTGGTCTTAATGTTTGCTAACGTAATTGTGTATGATTAGTGGCGTGTTTAAGCACCTAATTTAGCAAATATAAACGGAATAGAAAATCCGCGAGGATTTTCGTAAGTAGGCGATAACTAGCCATTAATTATAGCATCCATGAAAAAGCAGAAAGTCCAGTATCTTTAAAGTTCACCAAAACAATTAAGATATGAAACCTGAACAAACTGCTCAACCAAAGTTATACATAGGAATTGACATACACAAGAGAAGCTGGAAAGTTCATTGTGCCACGGATCTATTTTCCGGAAAATCTTTTACCATGCCCCCAGAACCAAAGGTTTTAGAGGTATATGTTCACACCCATTTTCCTAGCTATGAAGTCTCTATCGCTTACGAAGCGGGTTGTTGTGGTTATTATGCCCATCGTAGCTTTGAGGGTTTTGGTTGGAGCTCGTTAGTTGTCAATCCAGCAGACATTCACCGAAAAGGAAAAGAACGCTTCACAAAGACCGATAAGATTGATGCTCAACTGATAGCACGAGAACTCAAAGACGGAAGGTTGGAGAGCATCCATATTCCAGAAGTAGAGCGTGAGCAACTGCGAAGTCTTTTTAGAAGACGTAATGATTTGGTTAAGGATTTTAGGCGGGTAAAGAGTTATATAAAAATGCAGCTGCTCTATTTTGGAGTAAGGGTTCCCGAATCCTTTGATAATGACCATTGGAGTCATGACTTTAGAGCTTGGATAGACGCTATTATTTTCAGTCATCCGACAGCCCGCGAGACACTTGATAGTAGAATGCGCAGTTTTAGATTTATAGATAAAGAGCTAAGAGATGTTTCTTCAAAGCTACGGGCTTATTGCCGTAAGCATTACAAAAAGGACTATTATCTTTTACGGAGTATTCCAGGAATAGGAGGTATCGTCGCTTGTGGGATTATTTGTGAATTGGGAGATTTGCGCCGCTTTAACAATATAAAACATTTGGCTGGCTATGTTGGTCTGGCACCAGGGATACACCAAAGTGGCGATAACCAAAGGCATACAGGTATTACTATGCGCGCTCACCGCTTAATGCGGAGTTATTTTATAGAAGCCTCATGGCAAGCCATACGAACCGACCCTGTGATGCAAGCTTATTATCGTAAACACGTAGGAAAAAATGTTAAGAGCATCATTGTAAAGATAGCTCGTAAATTATTGAGTAGAACCTTAGCCGTTATAAAAACAGAAATACCATATACCATTGGAGTGATAGAATAATATAAACCAATAACAGAGCTCACAAAGAAGTAGCAAAACCTGTATCACAAAACACCGTAGGTGAACCAAATTATTAGGTATCACACATTTTTAGCAAGTGGACAGGTTTATTATAACTTATAATCATACAGATGCTGGTGACCATCATGTTTTAGAATGGATCACATATAGGATGCGGAGCAAGTTATTTAAATGCCATTGAAATGTTGATAATCCTATCGGAATTATCAACATTTCAACACCACAGAGTCATCATTATGAGATAATTAAAAAATAAATAATAACTTTGGAGAACTAGGCTAGTGCTTTTCATAGGACACGGTGTTGTGGCTAGTATTTTTATTCTTCATTTAATAAAGAGTCCGATTTTATTTTATTTTCAATTGACTTCTTGATCTCATGGATATCATGATGAATTTGCTTGTTGTTTTCTAAAATTGGTTCCAATTGATAAAGCTCTTCGCTAGAATTGAAAATTTTATTATTGTCGAATGGATTAAAAATTCCAAAAAGTCCAAATATTAAAGCCATTATAAGTCCAAACCATGTTGCAATTTGTCCGTTTCTATATCTTAAATCTTCTGTAGATTTAAATCCATTTCTCACAAAATCTTTTAGTTCCTCAGATACAAATAAAAGTCCCATAAGGTTATTCATAATAAGGTTATAAGTGTGCTCCTCCAGCTTAACTCCTTCGAATTGAATTTCATTTCTAGAATTATATATTTTACTGACATCAGGGAATTTTAAATGCATTCCTTCTTCATTCAGAATAACATTAGAAGTTGCACTGTCCTGTTTTGGGCTTTTGAAGGAATCATGCATTATATGCATTGATTTATTTTGTGCTTCTGGATTTGGTATTAGATTTATATATCTGTCAGCTTTTAGATTTTCTACAAGTGATACAATTTCAATAAACTTCTTTAATTCATCCTTTCGTAGTTTTATATCGTCAAAGAAGCCTTTACGAATAAAGAGCAAAGCAGTTTTTTGTTGAGGAAGAACAAAAAGAGCAGAATTTTTATTTTTAGTAAAATATTTATTCTGAAGAAAAAAACTAAAAAACTCCAAATCATCATTCGAAATTTCTTCAAGTAGTTTTAGGAAATCCTTTTCTCTATTATTGTATTTTCTCATTTTTTTAAGAGTGTTGATATATTAGCCACAACGGTCTCGGCTATGGTTAGTACGGGAATTAAAAGTAGTAAACTTTTGATTAAGCACTTAGCCAAAACTTTTTATTTTGTTTTATCTTTTTTATTCTAAAGCCAAATCAAAAAGATTTGGCGGACTTTGTTAAGAGCTCTAAACTTTGGGTTAAGCACCAAAACCCGTATTAATTATAGCCATTGTTGTAGCTAGTTTTTATTTGGCTGATTTATATTAAAATTAAAAACATCAGGTCTTGAGTAATGTCCAACGACATCAAACATTCGTTTTGCTTTAATAATGTCTTGAAGATTAATATCTGCATATAATATTCCTTCTTTCGCTTCTAGTGGTCCAGCGATAATTTTCCCGTTTGGTGCGATTATAGAACTATTACCAACATTAATCCATTCTCTTCCTTCAGGGTAAAGTTTTTTAAATTCATACTCATCAGGAATGTCATCCATTTTTAAAGCCATACAAGTGCTTATTACAAACAATCCTCCTTCCCTTGCAACATGCTGCATAGTTTGAATCCAGTTGGGACTTTTATCCCAAGTAGGTGAAACTAATATTTGAGTACCAAATTCGTAGATAGCATTTCTTGCTAATGGCATAAAGTTTTCCCAGCAAATCAATCCTGCTATTTTACCAACTGAAGTATCATAAGAACATAAGGTACTACCATCTCCTTGAGACCATATAAGACGTTCTCCGCCTGTTGGCATTAACTTTCTATGTTTACCTAGAATTAATCCTTTGTCGTCTATAAAAAGTAAGCTATTAAATAAACTTGCATTACTGGTTTCAGTATTACGTTCATGCATTCCAATAACAACATTAACCCCAACTGTTTTAGCCGCTTTACAAAGTTTTTTCGTAGAATCATCAGGTACAGAAACAGCATTTTCAACAAGTTTCAAGTAAAGGTCATTTAAATCAGCTCCTTTACTATTTGGAATAAGCCATACCCAATCTGGATAACCAGAAATAAAAGCCTCTGGGAAAACGATTAAGTTAGCGCCGTTTTCACCGGCCTCTAAAATCGCTTCACAGGCCTTTTTAACCGTTTTTTCTTTGTTTAAGAAAACAGGTGAAAGTTGTGCAGCAGCTACTTTTATATTTTTTGTCATCTCGTTTATTTTTTAATTAGCTACAACGGTTGGTATAAGAATAGTGCGGTTTTGTGTCCGAGGATTTTCCGTAGGAAAATCAGAGTGACCAAAAGGGCACTAACTTTAGATTTTGTACTAAAATACGCATTATTTTTATACGATGTTAGCTGTAGTCTTTTTAACTTTCCCAGGTTATATAGTCCAAAGTTCCATCTTGATTAATGTTTACGACTAGCAGTTGGTTACAAGGCTCTCCATCGATGTCAATTGAATAGTCAAATGTTGCGAAATAAGAAGCTTGTGGATAAATACCAACTCTTATTAAGTTTAGTTTTTCCATTAGCTGACTATTCCTTGATTTTTTTCGATTACTTATGTCAATTATATCAGATAATTCGTCTTCGTTAAGTTCGTCAAGATAGAAATTCAGGTAATCCGATGTCATACTTACGTCTTGCTTAAAGTCCGATTTTATATAATTGCGATTTTGTTTGTTGAACTCAGGTATTCTACTCACGAATTCAAGTATTTGACTTAGTTCAGATTGATTTGTAGAACCAGTCTCGAAATTTAAATCCAGATTGATTTTTCTATTTCCCAATATTAAAGTCCAATCGTAATAATCTTCAAGTTTATCCGAATCAATTTTCTTTAAATCTGGTTTTTCCAAAACTTGAATTTCTTCGTTGTCATTTTTAAGCACTTCTTTATCTCTTTTGAAAAAATCAAATATTCCCATTTGCGAATTTTTTGATCAGATTACAGCTAACGTTGATGTATATGGAAAGTTGCGTGTTTGCGTGCGAGGATTTTCCGAAGGAAAATCAGAAGCTAGCAAATGAGCAACTAACATTGGTTTAGCTAAAACTAGAAATTTTTTATATACTTTGTTGGCAACAGTATTTTTTAGTAAAAAACAACTAGTTAAATTATTTTAATCCTCTTTTAAATTTCCTGTTTCATCATAATATTCAGGATTTTCTGCTATCCGACCACTTTTATAGTTATAAATGCTTTTGACTTTTTTAGTAATATTATCATAGTACCAAATAGACTTTCCTTGTAATGTGTCATTTATATAATTACTTTCATATTTAATATTCCCTGATTTATAATAGCCAATTTCTATTCCGGATTTTAAAGTATCTATTAGTTTAAATCGTTTATATATATTGTCTAAAGAGTCAGAAATAGTAACATGTTCGATATTCGCAGAGTCTTTGTGATTTTCAATTAGCATTTTTTCTCCATCATAGTTTAAAACTACGCTTTCATAATCGTTATCTGGACTTTTTTTTGAAATACAACTAAATAGTATAAAAAAAGAAAGTACTAGTATATGTAGATTAGGATTTAAATATTTTTTCATTTAGTCTACTTTATTCATGATAAGGACATATTGTTGCCAACAATGGTATAACAAACATTATGTTTGTTATACTGCCAATTTAAGATATATATAACATATGTTCAATATATCTTTTATATATACTGGTAAAAATATAATTAATTACTTACAAATCCAAGGGGTTTGTAATAGAATCAAAACTACTTTTAGCAACATGAGTATATATTTCTGTTGTTTTGGTAGAGCTATAGCCAAGAAGTAATTTAATGTGCCTTAAATTAGTACTAGCCTCTAATAAATGAGTAGCAAAACTATGTCTTAAAGGTGTGTTGTGGTGGTGCTCACCCCTGCAAATTATTAAGATTCTTTTTGTTGTGTTTTTTAAGTGCGATTTTACTAGTTGTTTGACTGTTGGCGCACTTTTAATATACTACTGAAGGATTGTAGTGTGGTGTGCACCCTTGTAATTGTTAAAGATAAATTTCTATTCAAATTAACGCCAACTCTTGAAAATTTAATAGATATTTTATTGCTTTTAAGATCAAATGCTAGGAAGTATGCAAAACTTTCATCTTTATAATCAGGAATAGAATAGTCGGTATGTTTTTACGTTATTACTTCAATAATTAAAAAATTTCGGCAAAATTTCGGCAAAACAATAAAATAAAAAACCATAAAACGTTGTTTTTTAACGAATTACGGTTTTTAAAAGTACTCAAGGCGGGAATCGAACCCGCACTCCGAAGAATCGGATTTTGAATCCGACGTGTCTACCAATTCCACCACTTGAGCCAATTTGGATAGCAAAAATATATATTTTTTCGTTATTAAACATAAAAATACTGTGCAATATACTTTTTAGGTTAAAATAAATGTATAAATTTGCACCTCGTTTAAAATAAGGTACTGTTTAGTGCTATAAAACAACAAGTTAACTATGCCAATTGTAATAACCGAAGCTAAAATTTTTGCATGTACACAGAGTAAAGCGCTAGGTAAAAAAATTGCTAAGGCTTTTGGTGCCGAATTAGGAAACGTAATAACTTCAACTTATAGTGATGGTGAATTTCAACCATCTTATGAAGAATCTATTCGTGGTACTCGTATTTTTATTATTGGATCTACAAATCCAGGACCAGAAAATTTAATGGAAATGTTGTTAATGATTGATGCGGCAAAACGAGCTTCAGCAAGGCATATAACAGCAGTATTACCTTATTTTGGATGGGCAAGGCAGGATAGAAAAGATAAACCAAGAGTGCCTATTGCAGCAAAATTAGTCGCTAAAATGTTGGAAGCTGCTGGTGCAACTCGCATTATTACCATGGATTTACATGCAGACCAAATACAAGGATTTTTTGAAAAACCTGTAGATCATTTATTTGCTTCTACTATTTTTCTTCCGTATTTAAGAAGCTTAAATCTTCCAAATTTAACGATTGCTTCTCCAGATATGGGAGGGTCAAAAAGAGCGTACGCATATTCTAAAGCATTAATGAGTGATGTCGTAATTTGTTATAAGCAGCGAGAAAAGGCTAATATTATTTCTCACATGGAGCTTATTGGTAATGTAGAAGGAAAGAATGTGGTATTAGTAGACGACATGGTAGATACGGCAGGTACATTAACAAAAGCAGCCGATTTAATGATGGAACGAGGTGCCTTAAGCGTAAGAGCTATATGTACACATCCAATATTATCGGGGAAAGCTTATGATAATTTAAACAATTCAAAATTAGAAGAATTAATAGTAACAGACTCTATACCCGTTAAGCCTTTAAGTGATAAAATTAGAGTTTTAAGTTGTGCAGATTTATTTGCGGAGGTTATGGATAAAGTACACAACAATCAATCTATTAGTTCGAAATTTGTAATGTAAGTGTCTTTCTTATGTCTTTAAAAAGGACATAAATAAAGACTATTAAATAAGAATAATTATTAATTAAATTTATATATAAACAAAGATGAAATCAATTACAATCAACGGATCTCAAAGAGAAAGCGTAGGCAAAAAAGCAACAAAAGCCTTACGTAATGCTGGTCAGGTTCCTTGCGTATTATACGGAGGAGATAAGCCAGTTCATTTTTCAACAACTGAATTAGCATTCTCTAAATTGGTGTACACACCAAATGCACATACAGTTGTAATTAATTTAGAAAGTGGTGAAACTTTTAATGCTGTACTTCAAGATATTCAATTTCACCCTGTAACAGATAAAATTTTACACGTAGATTTTTATCAATTATTTGAAGATAAAGAAATTGCATTAAACATTCCTGTTAATTTAATAGGAAATTCAAGAGGTGTTAAAAATGGTGGTGTTTTAAGAAGACCATACCGTAAATTACGTATTAAAGCACTTCCAGTAAATTTACCAGATTTTATTGAAGTAGATATTACTCCATTAAAAATTGGTGATAAAGTTTCAGTAGGACAATTAGCAAACGAGAAGTATACTATTTTGCACCCTGATAGTTCAGTTGTATGTGCAGTTAGAACTTCTAGAACTGCAGTAGCTGATGATGATGAAGATGAAGACGAAGTAGAAGGAGCAGAAACTCCAGCAGCAGAGGCAGCTCAAGAATAGTTATTATTCTTAAATTTATAAAAAAAGCATTCTGGGTTTATTCAGAATGCTTTTTTATTTTTACAAAAAAGTAAAAGTTTATGTTTCGGTTTTTAATCAGTTTATTTAAGAAAAAAAATCAGAAAGAAGAAGATTACATGAAAAAGTATTTAATTGTTGGTTTAGGTAATATTGGAGAAAAGTATGCCAATACACGTCATAACATAGGATTTAAAATATTAGATTATTTCGCAAAAGAGGAAGACTTAACTTTTGAAACACAAAAACTTGGAGACGTAACAACATATAAACTTAAAGGAAGAACCTTTGTATTTTTAAAACCTAATACCTATATGAATTTAAGTGGTAAAGCGGTTTTGTACTGGTTAACTAAAGAAAAAATTCCTTTAGAAAACATGCTTGTAATTACTGATGATTTAAACTTACCTTTTGGAAGTATTAGAGTTAAAATAAAAGGAAGTGATGGCGGTCATAACGGTTTAAAAGATATTCAAGAAAAGCTAAATACCACAAAATACAATCGTTTTAGATTTGGAATAAGTGATGCTTTTAGTAAAGGAAAACAAATTGATTATGTTTTAGGTGAATGGACAGAAGAAGAAAATAAAATCTTAAATGAGCGCTTAGATAAATCAGTAGCTCTTATAAAATCTTTTGCTCTAGCTGGTGTAAATAATACGATGAATTCCTTTAATGGTAAATAATAATCGCTTGGTTATTTTATAATAATTTTTTTAGTAGATCTTTTTAAACCATCATCTGCAATTAAAAAATATAAGCCAGATTGTAAACTGTTTAATTCAATGTCCTCACTGAAATCACCCCCTTCTTCAAAATATTTTTCATATATAAAATGCCCTCTAGAATCAAATATCTTGACATTGATATTACGGTTTAATGCGGTGTTTAATTGAATTGTAAATTTACCATCATTAGGATTTGGAAAAATAATAAAATTTTCGAACCCATTTGTTTCAATAGATTCAGTAGGAGTAATATTAAGTGTGTAATCTTCAACTTCACCATCAACTATAGTTTGAGAAGGTGTATGTAGTTCTGTGTTTACATATTTAGTAGAAACCCTCATAATAGTATTTCCTAAGACAGCATCAATAGGGATTGTAATTGAGAGAGGAGAATTGGCTGTTGCTCCATCTGTAACATTGGTAGTAGAACCTAAATCATAGACTTCAGAATCATCAAAGCTAGCATTTTGATTCCAATCAATCCAAACTCTTGTTCCTGCTTCAAAATTGCCCTTTGTATTTATGTTTACATTTAAAGGATAAGAAGAATTCCTATTAACAGTAGTAGAAATAAACGACGTATAATCACTATATTCTGAGGGTCTTTCTGAGATATTATCAATCGTATTAAATTGTACTAATGTTGTGCTTGCTTCATTGTTCCCTGTAATATTAAGTGTGTAATCTTCAACTTCACCATCAAAGCCATTTTCACAAGAGGTAACAATACCGTCATCTTTATATTTAGTAGAAATTCTCATAATGGTATTTCCAATACTAGCAGATATAGGTACTGTTATAGATAAAGAAGATGCACTTGTAGGTCCATTTGACACACCAGTAGCATCACCTAAATTATAAGTTTCTCCAGGGTCATCAAAACTACAATTTTGGTTCCAGTCTATCCATACTTTGGTATTCGTAGTATATTGTTCATCTACAGCTATACCAGAATCGGTATTAACATTTATTGTTAAATCATAAGAGTTATTTCTATTTAAAATAGTAGAAATATTAGTATAATTACTATAACCAGATGGTTTGCCAGAGGCATTATTAATGGTGTTAAATGATACCAATGTTGTACTTGTTGCATAATCAATATTTCCTTCTGAATGGCATTGAGAGTTATAAAAAGGAAGATTTACTATTTTGTTTTTTGTTATAGAAGCAGACGTTCCAGTAATTGTAATAGGATAATCTTCTTGAGCAATATTTGTTAAATTGCTAATAGTCATTGTTACAGCGCCAGAAGTATTTAAACTAGAAGGTGTAAATGTAACAGATGAATTACTAGGGATTCCTGAAGCACTAAAAACCGTATTTTCAGAAAAACCATTAGCAACTACAAAATCAAAATGAAATGTAGCCGAAGTTTCAGCACAAGCGATAGGATCTAAAGTTTCTTCAACTATAAAAAAGTCTGGATTATTTGAAATAGAAAAATTGAAATTCGATACGTCATAAAAGATATTATCTGCAGCTTCAATTAGTATTCTGGCATTTGTGGTGTCTGTAATAGCTGGAACGGTGTAACTAAAAACACCATCATTTGGGGTGTTAGTAGCAATAGATGTTGGAAATGTTAATCCGCCATCTGTAGATAATTTAATGTTTACATTCTGACAATTTATAGTGCCATTAGTAGTTTGTCCAACTTCCCACTCTATAGTTTGAGTAGAGCCTTGAGACCAAGACACAGGGTTTTTTATTGTAAAAGGAATCGCATCTTCAACAAAAATCTGCATTCTATCAAAACTCGTTTGTCCTCCTGTAGCTGCAGCTGTTGCTCTATCTCTAACAGTTAACGCCCAGTTTAAAGTTCTGGACACACCTGAAACTGTTTCCCAATCGCTTCCTAAAGTAGGGTTGGTTTGTGTTGTATTACCTTCTAAAACACTGCTAAATTTAGGAATATATCTTTCTGAAGAGCTAGAAGGTGGTAGCGAACGATTCATGGAACCAGAGGTTACATCTGGACCAAAATTTAAATAATTAACAACACCGCTATCAATTTGTTCCCAACAATAAGTTAAATTATCACTTCCATCAACATCAGTTGCAGCACCTTTTAAAATATATGCTGTGCCTTTTGGAATATAATAATCATTTCCTGCATCTGCAATAGGTGGGTTATTAGAAATCACTTCTGGTGTTTGGCAACTTTTACCACTTAAATTATCTAATATTTGTTTTATGCTATGATAATGAAAATAATCATCGCTATGTAATTCTACATTATTTAAACCTTCTATTCCAGCATATGCCATAATAGTTGTTCCACTACCAGGTTCAGAATTTACGCCAGTTCCTTCATCTTCATATGCATAAGTATGATTTGCTCCCATTTGGTGACCAATTTCATGTACAACAAAATCGAGGTCAAACGTATCACCTTCAGGAATACCATCTGCAGGAGAAGTAAATCCACTTCCTTTAACACCATCATTACAAACGCAACCTATACATCCAGCATTTCCACCACTACCAGTAGCTCCAAATAAATGTCCAATATCATAAGTGTCTTCTCCAATTACAGTGGTTAAGGTGTTTTGGAGTTCAGAACTCCAAGCGCCATCAGTCCCGGTACTTGCATCAGAATAAGGATCTGTACTAGCTTTTGTATATATAAGTTGGGTGGCATTTACAAGTTCGAAAGTAACAGCCATATCTGTTTCAAATACTTCATTTACTCTGCTTAATGTCGCATTAATTGCAGCTAATGCATCAGTAATAGAATCACTTACATAATGATAAGCGGTGTATTCAGCAGTAGTTGAAATAGCAATTTTAAATTTTTGCAAGGTTTGGTTGTTTGCACCACCTTCATTAAGTTTAATTTTAGCTGTACTACTGTTTTTATTAAATGTTTTATTTAGTGCATCTAGTGTTTTGCATTCAAAGGTATTTGCAATCTTGTTTTTATCCTGTTTACTATATAAAATATATTGGTTAGAGTTTTTAGAAACAGGTTGCATGAAAACGGTTGGCTCATCAGCATAAGTAATCATGGTTTGTACACCATTAGGAGATACACTCATACGTAATCGTGCTCCTGTGTTATTTGGGTTAACACCAACATACGATTTTATATTAGGGTATTTAGCAGCAAGTTCTGGAGAAAACACAGAAGCTTCATAAATTTTAAAAGTTTCAAATCCTCCATTTTTTCCAGGAATACTTATTAACGATGTGGTTTTTTTATTTTTTTTACTTCTTAAACTCACTGAAGACAACCTTTGTTTAAGAGAAAGCATATCTAGTTTAAATAAAAGCATTTTATCTTTATTTAAATTTAATGCAGATATTTTTTTAGAATCTTTAGTGTTTTCTATTTTTTCCCAAGAAGAATTTTGACTAAATGCCGAAAAAGCAATCAAAAATATGGTAGTTGCTAAAACATAATGTAGTTTTGCTTTCATAAAATACTATTTGGGGTAATTTCATTAGTCATTGCCAACAAATTTAGTTTATTTTTAATTAAAATGGCAAATTAGTGCTTTTTATGAGTGAGGTTAAAAACATTGAAGCGTATACATCTAAAGAACCTACTGTTGTTACCATTGGCACTTTTGATGGCGTACATATAGGGCATCAAAAAATAATTAAACACTTGATTAATACAGGGAAAAAGGAAGGTTTAAAATCTGTAATTCTTACTTTTTTTCCTCATCCCCGTATGGTTCTGCAAAAAGATTCAAATATTAAATTAATAAATACTATTGATGAGCGAAGCCAAATTTTAAAAGATTTAGGGTTAGATTATTTACTTATTAAAAAATTTACTAAAGATTTTTCAAGACTTTCTGCTGAAGATTTTGTAAAAGATTTATTAGTTGATAAGTTACATGCTAAGAAAGTAATTATAGGTTATGATCATAGATTTGGAAGAAATAGAAATGCAGATATTAATGATTTAAAAACCTTTGGAAACCTTTATGGTTTTGATGTTGAAGAAATTTCAGTACAAGATATAGATGATGTAGCTGTAAGTTCCACAAAAATTAGAAATGCTTTAAGCGAAGGAAACATTGTAAAAGCAAATAGTTTTTTGGGGTATCATTTTATGTTAACTGGTATAGTTGTAAAAGGGAAAGCCTTAGGTAGACAAATAGATTATCCTACAGCCAATATTTTAATAGAAGAAAACTATAAGTTAATACCAAAACAAGGGGCTTATATTGTGCGTTCAGTAATTGATGGTGTATTAATTTATGGCATGATGAATATAGGTGTAAACCCAACTGTCAATGGGGAAAAAGAAACTGTTGAAGTTCATTTTTTAAATTACAATAGCGATATTTATGGTAAAAAAATTCAAATAGATTTATTAGACCGTATTCGTGATGAGGTGAAATTTGAATCGGTTGAAGCTTTAAAAAATCAGTTAACAAAAGATAAAGAAACAACATTACATTATATTGCAAAACATCTTGGTTAATGAGATGTATTTTAAAAAACCTGATTAAATAAAATCATGTAATAAGGTTCATTATTTTTTTTAGAAGTTAGTTTCAAAATAATTCATTACTATCTCCGCAATTCCCTAAATTTGTCGCTTAAATTTTAAACAAATGTTACAAGTACCTTTTATTAGAGAGAACAAAGATTTGGTGATTACTCAATTGGCAAAAAGAAACATTGATGCTTCGAGTATGATTGATGCTGTTATTAATTTAGATGAAGACCGTAAGCGTATTCAAACAGCATTAGATAATACGTTGGCCGAATCTAATGCGTTGTCCAAAGAAATAGGGAATTTGTACAAATCTGGTGAAACTCAAAAGGCTAATCTTTTAAAAGAAAAAACAAGTCAGTTAAAAGAATCATCAAAAGAACTTACCGATGAACTTGGTAATAAAGTTAATGAGTTAAACGAATTACTTTATAAAATACCAAATGTTCCAAATGCCATTGTACCTCCTGGAAATTCTGAAGAAGATAATGAAGAAGTTTTTAAAGAAGGTGACATTCCTGTCTTGCACGAAGGTGCATTACCACATTGGGAATTAGCAAAAAAATATGACATTATAGATTTTGAACTTGGTAACAAAATCACAGGTGCTGGGTTTCCTGTTTATAAAGGTAAAGGAGCTAGATTACAACGTGCCTTAATTGCTTATTTTTTAGATAAAAATACGGCTGCAGGGTACACCGAATATCAATTACCGCATTTGGTAAACGAAGCATCAGGTTTTGGTACTGGGCAATTACCAGATAAAGAAGGACAAATGTATCATGTTACTGGAGATAATTTATATTTAATACCAACTGCCGAAGTACCAGGTACTAATATTTTTAGAGATACATTGCTTAACGAAAGCGATTTACCTATTGGTATTACAGGGTATACGCCATGTTTTCGTCGTGAGGCAGGAAGCTATGGTGCACACGTAAGAGGTTTAAACAGATTGCATCAATTTGATAAAGTTGAAATTATTCGTGTTGAACATCCAAGTAAATCTTATGAAGCTTTAGATGGTATGATTGCTCACGTAAAAAACATTTTGCAAGAATTAAAATTACCATACAGGATTTTACGATTATGTGGAGGCGATACCTCTTTTGCATCGGCTTTAACATACGATTTTGAAGTGTTTTCAACAGCTCAAGACCGTTGGTTAGAAATTTCATCGATATCAAACTTTGAAACTTTCCAAGCTAATCGTTTAAAGCTTCGTTTTAAAAATAGTGAAGGTAAAAACGAACTAGCGCATACACTAAACGGAAGCTCTTTAGCATTACCACGAGTACTTGCTGGGATTTTAGAAAATTATCAAACTAAAGACGGGATTATTATTCCTGAAGTCTTACAGCCTTATACTGGTTTTAGTATTATTGATTAAAAAAACCACATTACATAAAAAAGAAAGTAAAAACCTGCAATTTAGCAGGTTTTTACTTTTTAATATCGATTAAGTGTAAAATAATCAAGTTATTTAGTGATTTTAGGTAGATTTCTTTTGCGTTTTGGGATTTATTTTAGTATTTAGCTTAACCAAACCTAGCAAACTTAACCAAACCTAGCAAACTTAACCTATCATGAAAAATATTAAACGCCTCATACTTTTACTTGCATTGATTTTTTTCGCAAATAAGGTTTTGTTTTCAGATTTCGAAATTTCTAAATCCGAAAATAAAGCAGTAGTAGTTGTAAGTAAATAGATAGTTACTTTATTAAAATTATACCTTAATACTTAGTGTTAAGGACGTACTTATAATGGAAGTTTTTAATGAAAAAATTAAAGATTGTCCCCAATCATGTACGACATTGTTTTTTTAATTAACGGTTAGTTAAGTTTAAATAGGACACTTATTTTGGTTGGTTATGCCCGAATTTTATTCGGGCATTTTTTTTATAATAATATTTACAATATCTAAAAATCACAATTGTTATATTTACAACATGAGATTTCCTATTCTTTTTATTGTATTCTTTTTAACAAGTACTTTTGTGTTTGCTCAAGCAGATGATATGCTTGCTAAAGATTATTTTAAAAATGGTGATTATGAAAAGGCATTGTATGAATATAAAAATCTATATAAAAAATCACCTTCTAGTATTACTTATATAAACCAAATAGTTAGTGCTTATCAACAGTTAGAGCAATACAAAGAGGCTGAAATATTTTTGTTAAAACTAATAGAACGCGTTAAATATCCTGCTTTTATGGTTGAATTGGGATATAATTATCAACTTCAAAATGATATAGAAAACGCTACCATATATTATAATAAAGCGCTTGCTAGTATAGATGATAGACCAAGTAATGTGTTTTCTGTAGTTAAAAGTTTTCAAAGTCACACGCTTTTAAACGAAGCCATAGTTTCTTATGAAAAAGCAATGTTGTTAAAACCCGACTATAATTTTAATTTACAATTAGCACAGTTATATGGAGAGCAAGGGAACATTGAAAAAATGTTTACAAGTTATATTGATTTTGCAGAAAAAACCCCTTCTTTATTAAGAAACATAAAACTTAAGATTAATAATTTTATAAGTGAAGATGCTACGAGTGAAAATAATATTTTGTTCCGAAAAATTGTACTTAAAAAAAATCAGCAAGAGCCTAATTTACTTTGGAATGATTTATTAAGTTGGTTATTTATTCAGCAAAAAGATTTTAAAAAAGCCTTCATTCAAGAAAAAGCCATTTTTAATAGACAACCTGAAAGTTTAAGTAATATTGAAGACTTAGCCGACATAGCATCTAGTGAAAATGATAATGAAACTGCTAAGGAAATTTATACATTTATAATAGAAAAAGCCCAAGATCAAGACACCCTATTACATGCTCATTATAAATTATTACAATTAGAAACAGAAGAAGTAGTAAAAGAAAATTATAACGATATTAAGGCTACATATCTAGCGTTGTTTGATGAATTCGGTACTTTTTCACAAACGTTGAACCTTCAAATTTCATATGCGCACTTTTTAGCGTTTTATATGAATGAAACAGTTAACGCAACATCTTTTTTAGAAAAAACCTTAGAGTTGCCTTTAACCGAATTAGAAAAAGCAGCCGTTAAGCTAGAATTGGGAGACATTTTAGTATTACAAGAAAAATTCAATCAAGCTTTAATTTATTACACACAAATTCAACGTAATTTAAAAAACAGTACCATTTCGCAAGAAGCACGATACAAAGTTGCTAAAGCTAGTTATTACAAAGGCGATTTTAAATGGGCAGAATCTCAGCTTAAAATTTTAAAAGCATCTACATCTCAACTTATAGCCAATGATGCGCTCGAGTTAAAATTACTTATTACAGATAATAAATATGAAGACTCACTGCAAACAGCTCTAAAATTATATGCTAAAGCCGATTTATTAGCATTTCAAAATAGAAATGAAGAAGCTATTAATATATTAGACAAAATTTTAATTGAGCATAAAACAGAACCTATTATAGCACAAGCTTTATACAAACAAGGTCAGTTGTTTGAAAGTAAAAAGCAATTTGAAAAAGCTGCTACAAACTACGAATCTATTATAGAAAATTACAGAGATGGTATTTTAATAGACGATGCACTTTATAAATTGGCAGAACTTTATACAAATCATTTAGAGCAGCCAGAAAAAGCAAAAGCACTATACGAGCAAATTATTTTTAATCATGCCGATAGTATTTACTTTGTAGACGCTAGAAAACGATTCAGAGCTTTACGCGGCGATGCTATAAATTAGACCATTAAACGATTTAACGAAAAGCAATTAAATACACATGTATATATACAACGTAACATCAAACATAGACGAATCTATTCATGAGGAATGGTTAACTTGGATAAAAGAACATATTCCGAAAGTATTAGCAACAGGCAAATTTGATAAAGCAACTTTAACTAAGGTTTTGGTTGAAGAAGATATGGGCGGCGTTACTTACTCGGTGCAATACCGTTCATATTCTCGCGAAGCTTTAGATGCCTATTATAGAGAAGATGCCGATAAATTAAGAGATGAAGGCATGAAAAAATTTGCCGATAAAATGTTGGCTTTCAGGACAGAGCTTCAAATTATTGATGAGTATACGGTAAACTTTAAATAGTTTTGTCATTCCTGCGAAGGCAGGAATCCATATATATACCTTACTTTTGTTTTTTTAAACACCATAATTCGTGGCAAATAACCCAAACCAGCACCAAGTAAAAGCAAAGAAGCATTTAGGTCAGCATTTTTTAAATGATGAATCTGTTGCGCAACAAATTGCAGATACACTAACTTTAAAAAATTATAAAAATATTTTAGAGATTGGTCCAGGAATGGGTGTTCTTACTAAGTATTTACTTAAAAAAGACATTACAACTTATGTTATTGAAATAGATACCGAATCGGTAGAATATTTACAAGCGAACTACTTAAATCTGGCGCCTAGAATTATAGAAAAGGATTTTTTAAAATTCGATTTAAACGAAGTTTTTAAACAAGAACCTTTTGCAATTATTGGAAATTTCCCATATAATATCTCAACACAAATTGTTTTTAAAACTTTAGAAATGCGCGACCAAATTCCAGAGTTTTCTGGGATGTTTCAAAAAGAGGTAGCACAACGTATTTGCTCTAAAGAAGGCAGTAAAGTATATGGTATTTTATCGGTATTAGTTCAGGCATTTTATGACGCTGAATATTTATTTACGGTACCACCAAATGTTTTTAATCCGCCACCAAAAGTAGAATCAGGTGTTTTAAGACTCACAAGAAAAGAAGGTTTCACATTGCCTTGTGATGAAAAGTTGTTTTTTAAGGTCGTTAAAACAGCATTTCAACAACGACGAAAAACAATTCGTAACAGTTTAAAAACATTGAATTTAAGCGATAGTTTAAGAGAAGATAGTATCTTTGGAAAACGTCCAGAACAATTAAGTGTTCAACAATTTATAGAACTTACAACGTTAATTGAAAACGACGCTTAGAATTTTTTAAAATTTTTCCATTTGTTAGAAGAAAACGAAAACATACAATTTCAATTAACGGATGAACTTATAGAACAAGTTGAGTTACTTATCGAAAACCAAAACGATAAAGAACTTCACCAGTTATTAGATGAGTTTCACCATGCCGATATTGCCGAAATTTTAGATGAATTAAATCTAGAAGAGGCTATGTATATTATTAAGCTTCTAGATTCTGAAACGACTGCCGAAATTTTAATGGAACTCGATGAAGATAATCGAGAAAAAGTTTTAAGAAATCTATCATCAAAAGAAATAGCAGAAGAAGTTGAGGAGTTAGACACCGATGATGCTGCCGATATTATTGCAGAATTATCAGAAGAACGTCAACAAGAAGTTATTTCTCATATTGAAGATGAAGAGCATAAAGAAGAAATTAGAGAACTTCTTGCTTATGATGAAGATACAGCGGGTGGTCTTATGGCAAAAGAACTTGTTAAAGTGTATGATACCTGGACAGTTGCTGGATGCCTTCGCCGCATAAGAGGGCAAGCCGAGGAAGTTACCAGAGTACACTCTGTATATGTTGTAAATAAACAAGAAAAACTTGTTGGAAGGCTTTCCTTAAAAGATCTTATAGTTGCAAAAAACGAACAAAAAATAGCCGATATTTATATTTCTAGTGTCGATTATGTTAACGAACATGATGAAGCCGAAGATGTTGCCAGAGTCATGCAGAAATACGATTTAGAAGCCATTCCTGTAGTAGATGATAATCATAAACTTTTAGGTCGTATCACTATCGATGACATTGTAGATGTCATGAAGGAAGAAGCCGAAAAAGATTATCAATTAGCAGCAGGTATTACTAGCGACGTTGAGGCAGATGATAGTATTTGGGAACTCACAAAAGCACGTTTGCCTTGGTTATTAATAGGCATGTTTGGAGGGTTAGGTGCAGCAAGTATAATAAATGGGTTTAGCGATGCTATGTTAAGGTATCCAGCATTAATGTTGTTTGTACCATTAATACAGGCTACCGCTGGTAATGTAGGCGTACAGTCTTCTGCTATCGTCGTACAAGGACTAGCAAATAATTCCATTGATGGAAAAATTTTAAGTAGATTATTCAAAGAGTTTTTATTAGGCTTAGTAAATGGTGTGGCTATAGCTGCCATTGTATTACTTATTAGTCATTTTGTTTTTGGTACAACCTATAAAGAATCTTTAACCATTTGTATAGCACTTATAGCAGTTATTATAATGGCCGCATTAATAGGAACATTTATACCCATTTTTTTAGATAAAAAAGGTATTGATCCTGCCGTAGCAACGGGACCTTTTATTACCACAAGTAATGATGTTTTCGGAATTCTTATTTATTTTTTAATAGCTAAATTAATTATAGGGTTTTAATTTTTTGGCGTTACCACAAGGGTCGCGCTTTCCGTTATATCTTTTTAAAAATGCTCTAGTAATTAGTAAGTTATTTTGTTTACTGTCAAATCTAGTGCTTCATTAAAATCAATTTTTATAATTTTTTAAAAAGGATGCCACTGCAATCGCTAACGCAAAACTTCGTAAATTTGCTATTATTTCAAACTCAATATGTCACACTGAGCGCAGTCGAAGTGTCTTTAATATATGAACATCCTTCACCTCGATACCAATCACGAATTACTAATAAATCAACTAAACGATTTAGGGTTTACTAATCATGAAGATTATACGTCTTTAAAAGAACAAGTTGAAGCCAAAATTCAAGATTACGATGGCATTATATTAAGAAGCCGATTTACCATAGATAAACAATTTTTAGATGCCGCAAAAAACCTAAAATTTATAGGAAGAGTTGGTGCGGGTTTAGAAAATATAGATTGCGATTATGCCCAAACAAAAGGCATTACCTTAATCGCAGCACCCGAGGGCAACCGCAATGCAGTAGGCGAGCATGCACTTGGTATGTTGTTGTCGTTGTTTAATAAACTAAACAAAGCAGATGCCGAGGTACGACAAGGTAAATGGTTACGAGAAGATAATCGTGGTATTGAGTTAGATGGAAAAACCGTGGGACTAATTGGCTATGGCAACATGGGAAAAGCTTTTGCTAAAAAACTAAGAGGTTTTGATGTTGAGGTACTATGCTACGATATAAAAGCAGGTGTTGGAAATGAAAACGCAAAACAAGTAACACTTAAAGAGTTTCAAGAAAGAGTGGATGTAGTTAGTTTACATACGCCACAAACACCACTAACTTTAGGTATGATAAATTCAGAATTTATCAATGGTTTTAAAAAGCCATTTTGGTTCATTAATACTGCTCGCGGTAAAAGTGTTGTTACCATAGATTTGGTTTCAGCATTAAAATCAGGAAAAATCTTGGGAGCAGGACTTGACGTATTAGAATATGAAAAAGCATCCTTCGAAAATTTATTCTCTAATACAATGCCAGAGGCATTTCAATATTTAATTGATTCAGAAAACGTATTACTTTCACCTCATGTAGCTGGTTGGACTATAGAAAGCAAAGAGAAGTTAGCACAAACTATTGTAGACAAAATAAAGGCTAATTTTTGCTAGTATAACTCAAAATAGGGTTAATAGCATTGAAAATCCTTTTGAAATTTATCATAATGATTTTAGAACACATCCAGAAAATAGATGTATCATAGATTTTTATATTCCTATCGAGTAAAAGAAATAACCTATAAAAATATAATTACTATTGACTTATTTAGAGATTTTACAAGATTACAATTTAACTGTTTTACAATGGGTAGCTATTGGATTAGCTGTTTTTCTTTTAGGTTTATCTAAATCTGGAATTAAAGGCATAGGCATTATCATTGTGGTTATTCTGGCTTTTGTTTTTGGAGAAAAAGCATCTACGGGCATATTGTTA
Source organism: Flavobacteriaceae bacterium HL-DH10 (assembly GCA_031826515.1). Taxonomy (NCBI): domain Bacteria; kingdom Pseudomonadati; phylum Bacteroidota; class Flavobacteriia; order Flavobacteriales; family Flavobacteriaceae; genus Thalassobellus; species Thalassobellus suaedae. Next base: position 1,846,368 of record CP134536.1, read on the forward strand.
CCCATGCTAATTTGTGCCGATGTTTTTGCAGTTATTTATTATAACAGGCATGCACAATGGAACATCATTAAAAAACTAATTCCATGGATGATTGCTGGCGTTTTGGTTGGTGTATGGATAGGTAATGATATTTCTGAAATGGTGTTTAAAAGGCTCATGGCAATCATTATTATTGTTTCTGTATTGATAATGTTTTATTCTGAAAGTAGAAAGTCTAACAAAGTACCAACCAACAAATTATTTTCTAGCGGAACAGGGTTTTTGGCTGGTTTTACAACTATGATAGGTAATTTAGCAGGACCTATTTCGAATATTTATTTTCTTGCTATGCGTTTCCCAAAGAATGAATTTATTGGTACAGCGGCTTGGTTATTTTTCATCATAAATGTGTTTAAATTACCTTTTCATATTTTTGTTTGGAATACGGTTACTATAGAAACGTTGGTTTTAAATTCCGTTTTAATTCCACCTGTTATTATTGGATTTTTCTTAGGCGCTTATATTGTTAGGCTTATTTCTAATGTAAATTATAGACGTTTTATATTAATTGTTACAGCTATTGGAGGTGTTATTATGCTTTTTAGATAATTTATAAATTAATTCTTGTAACATTATTATAAGTTAATACACATATAGTTAGTAGTAAATCAATTTTTACTATTTTTATATGCAACCAAAAAAATAATATTATGTCTGATGAAAAAAATTTAAGCGACGACCTAAACGACATGTTAGGCGATGCAAAAGAAGGAGCTAAAAAAGCATCTGATAAAGCTGGTAAATTTGCAGAAGAAGCAAAGGAAAAAGCTAAAGAGTTTGCCGGAGAAGCAAAAGAAACTGCATCAGAGTTTACTGATAGTGCTAAAGAAACATTTGATAATGTAACTGGTGAAAACAAAAAAGTATTGGCTGGAGTTTTGGGTATTCTTTTTGGTGGACTTGGAATTCATAAATTTGTTTTAGGTTATAATAAGGAAGGTATAATACTATTAATTGCAACGGTAGTAACATGTGGTATTGCTTCTATAATTGGTTTTATAGAAGGTATTATATACTTAACTAAGTCTGATGAAGAGTTTTATAACACATATCAAGTTGGAAAAAAACCTTGGTTTTAAAAAATATAAATGAATAAAAAAGTCAAAAAAAATCATTTTGACTTTTTTATTTAAATTTAACATCGTAATATTGCAATATATAAATAAATAAAAATGGGCATTACTAAAACGCAAATGTTTACCGAGCAACAAAATGATTTAGCACAATTTTTTAAAGTGCTTGGTCATCCTGCTCGTGTAGCTATTCTACAATATATAAGTAAACAAAATGCTTGCATTTGTAATGATTTGGTTGAAGAAATTGGTTTAGCGCAAGCCACAATAAGTCAGCATTTAAAAGAATTAAAAAGTATAGGTTTACTTAATGGTGAGGTAGAAGGTAAAAGCATGTGTTACTGTATAAATATTGAACGTTGGACCGTAATACAAAATCAATTAAACTCCTTTTTTAATACAACAAAATCTAATTGTTGCTAAGGTTTTTTGTCATTCCAACGAAGGCAGGAATCTTTTAAATTGAAAATAAAATCACTTAATTATGAAACATTCAAAACTAATTTTTCGATACCCAAGGAAATGATTAAATGAATGTTACCGATAAAAAACAATAATTATAAACACATGAAAACACAAGAATTATTTAAAGTATTAGAAAGCAATCAGGACAAATCTTTATTGTTTGAATATGCTCCGAATTTACTAATTGGAGCTAATTATCATATTACTGAAGTAAAACACTTAACAGTCGATTCTGTTGATTGTGGTTCACAAACAGATGCATGGAAAGAAACTATTATTCAACTTTGGGAAAGTCCGAGTGAGTTGGGTAAAACAGAATACATGACTGTTTATAAAGCGTTGGCTATTCTTAAAAAAGTAGGTAAAATGAAACCTTATGTTTTAGATGCTGAGGTAAAATTTGAGTATAGTAATGCAACCTTTCATACCGCGCAGTTATTTGTTAATGATTTTGATATACGGGGAAATAATTTAATAGTTAAATTAGCCATCGAAAAGACAGATTGTAAAGCCAAAGAAATTTGTGGTGTTCAAGACGTTGAAGCAACAGTTACAAGTAATGAGCCTTGTTGTTCACCAGATGGAAATTGCTGTTAAATAACTTCTGTCATTCCTGTGAAGGCAGGAAGCCATTATAAATAAAGTCTCAATTAATAAGATTCCTGCCTTCGCAGGAATGACTAATAGATATGAAAAACATTTTAGTATTATGTACAGGTAATTCCTGTAGAAGCCAAATGGCACATGGGTATTTAAACCATTTTTTAGATAACAGAAAAGTAAAGGTTTATAGTGCAGGTATTGAAACTCATGGTTTAAACCCTGGGGCTTTAGCCATTATGAAAGAAGATGGATTAAATATAGACCACCACACGTCAAATCATGTAGATGAATATGCTGATATAGATTTCGATTATATTATCACAGTTTGTGATCATGCTAATGAAAACTGTCCATACATCCCGAGTAAAAATGCGTTACGTTTACATCATAACTTTTACGACCCTTCAAAATTAGTTGGGACTGATGACAAAAAACATGCTGCTTTTTTAAAGGCTAGAGAAGAAATTAAGGCGTATTTTAAGGAGTTTGTAGCAAAACACAACTTGGTTTAATCACCATTATTCCCCATAAATTTGCGTTCTAATTCTGCTTGAAATTCTTCCATAACAGGTTTTACAGTACTTTCAGGTAAGTCAGCAATTTTAATATACATAAGTCCGTCAACCGAGTTATTAAACAGAGGATCTACGTTAAAAGCAACGAGGCGGGCATTTTGTTTAATGTATTTTTTAAGCAATACAGGTAAGCGTAAAGCACCAGGTTCAATTTCGTCAATAAATTTGTCGAATTTGTTTAAATCGGCTTCGGTTTCATCAAAGACAAAATCTTTATCGGCATCTTTCAGTTTTACTTTAAACTCTTTTTTAGGGTGTACGTATTGCGCAATATAAGGGTCGTAGTAATGCGATTTCATAAACTCAATCATTAATGATTTAGAAAAATTTGAAAACTGATTACTAATACTTACTCCACCTATTAAAAATTTATGTTCTGGAAAACGCAGTGTGATATGTACAATACCTTTCCAAAGTAAAAATAAAGGCATCGGTTTTTGTTGGTATTCCTTTATAATAAAGGCACGTCCCATTTCTATAGATTGGCTCATCATTTTATAAAGTTCGGGTTCAAACCGGAATAAATCTTGTAAATAAAAACCATCAATACCGTAGCGTTCAAAAATTTTAGAGCCTAATCCCAATCTATAAGCACCTGCTAAAATCTTTTTTTCATTATCCCATAAAAACATGTGATGGTAATACGTATCAAAAGTATCTAAATCAATCGCCTCATTAGTACCTTCACCAACTTCTCTAAAGGTAATTTCACGTAATCTACCAATTTCTCTAAGGATGTTAGGGATTTTTTCTGCTGGAGCTAAAAACACCTCGTAATTTTTACTTTGTAAAAGCCTAAAATCACCTTGATAAAGCGCTTCAACCTCATTTGTCATTAGGACAGTATCAACAGGTGTTACAATATTTTTAGGAGGTTTAGGGGTTTTTAATGTAGATGATATATTATCTAATATTTTCGATTTATCTTCAAAAGAATTCGATAACATATACGTTTTTCGTCTTAAAAACTCTGAAAATTCTTCAATCTTACTATATTCTTTTTGATCGGCTACCGATATAGGTTTTCCAATTCTAACTTTAATAACACGTCGCTTTTGAGTTAATACTTCAGATGGTAATTTGGCAGTTCTAAAAGTGTCGCTAATTTTTGAAAGCTTGTAAAATAATTTACTGTTTTTAGCATGAAAATAGATGGGAACAACTGGTACTTCGGCTTTTTTAATAAGCTTCATGGCAGTTTCTTCCCAAGGTCTGTCTACCATTAGTTTACCATCACGATAGGTAGATACTTCGCCAGCAGGAAATATTCCTAAAGGATGCCCTTCTTTTAAATGTAAAATGGAATTTTTAAAACCTGTAATGCTAGACTTTATATCTTTTCTATCCTCAAAAGGATTAACAGGCATAATGTAAGGTTTTAAAGGTTCTATTCTATGTAATAAAAAATTAGCGATTATTTTAAAATCTTGTCGCTGCTCTAACATGAGTTTTAAGAGCAGAATGCCGTCAATACCTCCTAGTGGGTGATTAGAAACAGTAATATAAGCTCCATCTTTAGGAAGTCGTTTTAAATCTTCCTCAGGAATTTCAAATTTAATTTGAAACTCTCCTAAAATACTATCTAAAAACTCAAGGTCTTTTAAGTGCTTGTTTCTATTGTAAAATTTATTTAGGGTAGATATTTTTAGCATTTTCATAAGTAACCACCCAATAAAGGTTCCGATAAATCCGTACTTATCTAAATTTATAGCTTTTGCTACTTCTTTGGCAGTTACTAAGCCTGTATCTTGTGGTTTACTCATGAGTGTAAATGTACTAAATTGTTTATTTAGTTACTACTTGAATGGTTTCTTGAGTTAATTGTTTTAATAACACAGTTTTACCCATTTCAATTTGAGTAATAGCTTTTTCGTTATAATGCCTAATCGTGTAAAGCGATACCTTTTCGTTGCAAGTTACTTTAAATTTTGCTTTTAAATGATGTAATAATTTTTCAAGATTGTTATAAATATTGTCAATACATACAGAAAAACTAATTGCTGAATTTTGAATAACATCTACTTTCATTTTATACAAATGTAAAAGGTTGAAAATTTCACTAATATTTTCTTCAACAATGTATGAAAAATCTAAAGATGAGAGTGAAATAAGTACTTGGTTTTTCTTTACAATAAAACAAGGTATCATGGGTTCTAAAGTAACATCTTTACCAATTGTTGTACCTGAATTTTCAGGGTTTAAAAATGATTTAACCAATAGAGGTATTTCTTTTCCTTGTAGTGGTTGTAATGTTTTTGGATGAATAATAGAAGCACCATAAAAGGCCAGTTCAATAGCTTCACGGTAACTTATTTTGTTTAATAATTGTGCGTTTTCAAAATAACGTGGATCTGCATTTAATACGCCTGGTACATCTTTCCAAATGGTAACGCTTTCTGCATTTAAGCAATAAGCAAAAATAGCAGCTGTATAATCGCTACCTTCTCGACCTAATGTTGTGGTAAAATTGTTCGCATCACTACCTAAAAATCCTTGTGTTATATTTAATTTAGATTTGTTAAAGTTTAATGATATTAATTGCTGTGTTTCTCCCCAATCTATATTAGCACGTCGGTAATAATTATCAGTTTTAATATACTCTCTTGCATCGATCCAATTATTTTTTAAACCGATAAAATTTAAATAGTCACTAATAATTGTAGTAGAAATTAATTCGCCAAAGCCTATAACTTGGTCGTATAAAAAATTATAATCTGGCGATTTGTTACTTTTTAATATCCTGTTAAGTTCATCAAAAAATGATTGTACTTTATTATAAACTTGGTGAGATTCGTCATTAAAAAGCGTTAGTAATATTTCGTTGTGAAATTTAATTACGTCTTGAATAGAACTTTGTAATTCGGTTTTGTTCTCAAAATAAATTTTAATAACAGCTTCTAAAGCATTGGTGGTTTTACCCATAGCAGAAACAATTATTAAAGAGTTTTTATATCCCACTTTTTGTAGTAGTGACACCATGTTTTTTATACCCTCTGCATCTTTAACAGAGGCTCCACCAAATTTAAATATTTGCATATTACAATTTTGATATATAGTCTTTAATACCTTTTTCGTTTAAATGTACAACATTCCAGTCTCTTAAAATTTGTGCACCTTTTTTCTCGTATAAATTTATGGCAGGAGCATTCCAATTTAGTACCTCCCAGTTAATACGTTTTACTCCTAAAGTATGGCCGAATTTAACCACCTCGTCTAGCAGAGCTGTACCTAATCCTAAACCTCTCATATCTTCGCTAACCACGAGGTCTTCTAAATGCAGAATTTTGCCTTTCCAAGTTGAATATCGGTGGAACATAATGGCAGTGCCTTCTACTTTTCCATCAACTTCGGCGATTAAACATTCAAAGGCTGGATTCTCGTTAAACCCATCATTTTCTAAGTCCTGAAGAGTTACTTCAACAGCATCGGGCTCTTTTTCGAAGATGGCTAATTGGTTTATAAGGTCTAGCACCCTTGACATATCTTCTTTTATAGCTTTTCTTATTGTAAAATTCATAATAATTAATAATTATTTCAAAGATACTTTAAACTTGTGATTTGAGAAGATTTATCTATAGCGAAAACGATGTAGTTTATTAAATTTTATAGATATTTGTATAAACAAAAATACCATCTTCATGGCTCATAAAAAACAAACATTAGGAGAGTTCATTATTGAAAACCAATCATCTTTTAAATATTCTTCAGGAGAATTATCCAGTCTCCTTAATTCTATTAGGTTAGCGGCTAAGATAGTAAACCATGAAGTTAATAAAGCTGGTTTGGTTGATATTATTGGAGCTGCTGGTGATACTAATATACAGGGAGAAGATCAACAAAAATTAGATGTTTATGCAAACGATAAGTTTATACAAACTCTAACAAAAAGAAATATTGTTTGCGGTATTGCAAGTGAAGAAGAAGATGATTTTATAACTATTAATAGTCAAGATGAAAATCATCAAAATAAATATGTTGTTTTAATTGACCCTTTAGATGGCTCTTCTAATATTGATGTGAATGTATCTGTTGGGACTATTTTTTCTATCTACAGAAGAATTACTCCGGTAGGAACACCAGTTCAACTAGAAGATTTTTTACAAAAAGGTAGTAAACAAGTAGCAGCTGGTTATGTGGTTTATGGTACTTCTACTATGTTGGTTTATACAACGGGTGATGGTGTAAATGGTTTTACCCTTAACCCAGCTATAGGTTCATTTTACTTATCGCATCCAGAGATGGAATTTCCTGAAGATGGTAATATTTATTCTGTTAATGAAGGCAATTATACTCATTTTCCTCAAGGTGTTAAAGATTATATTAAATACTGCCAAAAAGAAGAAGAAGACAGACCTTATACATCAAGATATATTGGTTCTTTAGTGTCCGATTTTCATAGAAATATGATTAAAGGAGGCATTTATTTATACCCACAAAGTTCAAAAAATCCGAAAGGAAAATTACGTTTACTTTACGAATGTAATCCCATGGCTTTTTTAGCAGAACAAGCCAATGGAAAGTCTAGTGATGGATTTACTAGAACTTTAGATGTTGAGCCAACAGAATTGCACGAACGTGTGCCTTTTATTTGTGGAAGCAAAAACATGGTAGAAAAAGCAGAAGAATTTATGCGTAATGCTAAGTAAAAAATAAACTTTAAATTATAAAAAAAGCGAACTTTTCAGTTCGCTTTTTTTATATAAAATATTTTAATAATATTAATGAAGACCAACCAAATCGCCAGTAACATCTTTTGATGGTAAATCTGATTTTCCCATTAAGTAAATATCAACTTGACGAGCAGCTTCTCTTCCTTCAGAAATAGCCCATACAATTAATGATTGTCCGCGACGCATATCGCCAGCAGTAAATATATTAGGAATATTGGTTTGGTATTTACCATACTCTGCTTTGTAATTAGAACGCGCATCTCTGTCTAATCCTAATTGATCGGCAATAGTGCTTTCAGGACCTGTAAATCCAAGTGCCAATAATGCTAAATCACATGGCCAAGTTTTTTCAGAATCTTCAATCTCTATTAATTTAGGACGTTCACCAGGAATCATCTCCCACTCAACATTAACTGTTTTTAAAGCGATAAGTTTTCCGTTTTCGTCTTTTATAAATTCTTTTGTATTTATTAACCAGTTACGTTCAACACCTTCTTTGTGAGAAGACGATGTTTTTAACTGTAATGGCCAATAAGGCCAAGGTGTAGTTGGAGAACGGTGTCCTGGAGGTTTCGGCATAATTTCAAAATTAGTAACCGATTTTGCACCATGACGGTTGGACGTTCCTATACAATCTGAACCTGTATCACCACCACCAATAACAATAACATCTTTACCAGTTGCTAAAACTTGGTCTTTTATTTCTTGACCAAAAACAACTTTAGTTTGTTGCGTTAAGAAATCCATAGCCTGTACAACACCATCAGCATCAATACCAGGAGTTGGTAAACTTCTTCTTTCTGTTGCACCTCCACAAAGTACAATGGCATCAAAAGCTTTTAATTCTTTTACATCGTAGTTTACACCAACATTAATATTGGTTTTAAATGTAATACCTTCAGCTTCCAAAATGGCAACACGACGATCTATAACACCTTTTTCCATTTTAAAATTTGGAATGCCGTAGCGTAATAAACCACCAATAGCATCATCTCTTTCAAAAACAGTCACGAGATGTCCTGCTCTATTTAATTGTTGAGCTGTTGCTAAACCAGCAGGTCCTGAACCTACAACAGCAACTTTTTTACCTGTTCTTTTTTTAGGCGGCTGTGGTTTTATCCAACCTTCTTTAAAAGCGCGTTCAACAATATTTTTTTCAATATTTTCAATAGAAATAGGATCTTCAATAATTCCTAATACACAAGCTTGCTCACAAGGAGCTGGACACAAACGACCTGTAAACTCAGGAAAGTTGTTTGTAGAGTGCAATATCCAAGACGCTTTTTGCCATTCGCCTTGATGTACCATGTGATTAAAATCTGGAATTAAATTACCAAGTGGGCAACCACTATGGCAAAAAGGAATACCGCAATCCATACAGCGAGAACCCTGTTCAGTAATGTCTTTATCACTTAAAGGCACTGTAAATTCTTTATAATGTGTTACACGTTCTGGTACAGGCGTGTATGTTTCATCTTTTCTTTCGAATTCTTTAAAACCTGTTACTTTTCCCATCGTACTATGCTATTTCTAATTCTTCAACCATTACTTCTCCTTTTGCTAAACGCTCTAATGCTTTTTTATATTCAGTAGGCATCACTCGAACAAAATTCTTTAAGGTATTGTCCCAGTCGGCTAATAATGTTTTAGCAAGATTACTATCTGTATATAAAGCATGTTTTTCAATCCATGATTTTAAATCGGCTGCATCTTCTGGTAAGATATCTTCAAAATCTATGGTTTCTGTGTTACACAATCCGTTCACAAATTTGTTTTCTGGATCGTATACATAAGCAATACCACCACTCATACCAGCAGCAAAATTTCTACCTGTAGTTCCTAAAACAATAACTTTACCACCTGTCATATATTCACAACAATGATCGCCAACACCTTCAACCACTGTAATGGCTCCTGAGTTACGAACGGCAAAACGTTCACCAGCAATACCATTAATATAAGCTTCTCCTTCAACTGCTCCAAATAAACATACATTACCAACTATAATGTTGTTTTCAGCTATAAAATCAGCTTTAGCAGGTTTTTTAACAATTATTTTAGCTCCAGATAAACCTTTACCTAAATAATCATTTGTGTTTCCTTCTAAGTTAAAGGTCAGTCCGTGTGCTCCAAAAGCTCCGAAACTTTGTCCTGCAGAACCAGTAAAGTTTATATTTAATGTGTTTTCTGGTAAACCTAGATGCCCATGTGCTTTAGAAATTTCGTTACTAATAATAGCCCCTACTGAACGGTCTATATTATTTATAGGGAACTCTAAAGTTGTTGGTACTTTATTCGCAATGGCAGTTCTAGAATGCTTTAAGATAGTGAAATCTAAAACATTTTCTAAATTATGATCTTGTTTTTGAGAATTCTTAACAGACATTTCTCTGTAAGAATCTGGTCTATGCAAGATAGAAGATAAATCTAATCCTTTTGCTTTATAGTGTGTAATAGCTTTATTAGCGTTTATTTTATGAGTTTGACCAATCATTTCATCCATGGTTCTAAACCCTAATTGAGCCATGATACCTCTTAATTCTTCAGCGATATAGTAGAAGAAATTAATAACGTGTTCTGGTGTGCCTTTAAAGTTTTTACGTAATTCTTTATCTTGAGTTGCAATACCTACTGGGCAAGTGTTTAAATGACATTTACGCATCATAATACAACCTGAAGCCACAAGAGGTGCAGTTGCAAATCCAAATTCCTCAGCTCCTAATAAACAAGCAATAGCAACATCACGACCAGTTTTTAACTGACCATCACATTCTACAACTATACGAGAACGTAAATTGTTTAAAACCAATGTTTGTTGTGCTTCTGCTAAACCAAGTTCCCAAGGTAGCCCTGCGTGTTTTAATGATGTTAAAGGTGAAGCACCAGTACCACCATCATAACCAGCAATAAGAACAACATCTGCTTTTGCTTTTGAAACACCAGCAGCAATAGTACCTACTCCAACTTCTGAAACTAGTTTTACATTAATACGTGCTTCACGATTGGCGTTTTTCAAGTCGTAAATTAACTGCGCTAAATCTTCAATAGAATAAATATCGTGATGCGGTGGCGGTGAAATCAATCCTACAAAAGGCGTTGAGTTACGTGCTGCTGCAATCCATGGCAACACTTTTTCACCAGGTAATTGTCCGCCTTCTCCAGGTTTAGCACCTTGAGCCATTTTTATTTGAATTTCTCGAGCATTAGATAAGTAATGCGAAGTCACTCCAAATCGACCAGAAGCTACTTGCTTAATAGCAGAGTTTCTGCTATCGCCATTTGCATCTGGAATAAAGCGTTTTCTATCTTCACCACCTTCACCAGAATTAGATTTTCCTCCAATTCGGTTCATAGCAATGGCTAAATTTTCGTGAGCTTCTCTAGAAATCGACCCGTAAGACATGGCTCCTGTTTTGAATCGTTTTACGATATCGGTCCATGGTTCTACTTCATCTAACGGAATAGGATCTAAATTATCAAACTCAAATAAACCACGAATGGTCATTAAGTTTTCTGCTTGCTCATTTACCGCTTTTGCGTATACATCATAACTAGCTTGATCGCTTAATCTAACCGCTTGCTGTAATTTAGCAACAGTTGTTGGGTTAAACATGTGACGCTCTCCATTACGTCTCCATCTATAATCACCACCAATATTTAATCCTAATCGTTTATCTATAAAAGTATCAGGATACGCATATTTATAGCGTTCACTAATTTCTTTTTCAATTTCATATAAACCAATACCTTCAATTCTTGAAGCTGTGTATGGGAAATATTTTTCTACGAATTGTGAGTTGAAACCAACAATTTCAAATATTTGAGAACCTCTGTATGAATGTAATGTAGAGATTCCTATTTTGTTCATGACTTTTAAAATACCTTTTCCAATGGCTTTGTTAAAATTATCGACAGCTTTTTGCTCGTCAATACCTTCAATAAAACCTTCTTTTACTTGCATTCTAATAATCTCATTAACCATGTATGGGTTAATAGCACTAGCTCCGTACCCAAACAACGTAGCAAAATGATGCGGCTCTCTAGGTTCGGCAGATTCAATAATAATATCAAAATAAGAACGCTTACGTAAACGGTTCAATTGATGGTTTACATAAGAACAAGCCAATAACGATGGAATAGGAGCAAATTCTTTATTTACACCTCTATCAGACAAGATAATGATATTCGTCTTTCTTAATAAGGCTTTTTCAATTTGTACAATAATATCGTCTAAGGCGTCTTCAAGTCCGTTAAGTCCTTTTTCCTTTGGATATAACATTTCAATAGTTTCAGCTTTAAAACTTTCTATTGAAATATTTCTTATTTTTTCTAAATCGGCATTAGAAATTACAGGGTTTTGAATTTTTAATTTTCTACACTGTCTTTCTGTAATGCTGAAAATATTTCTGTCTTTTCCTAACGATAAGCTAATATCTGTTACAATTTCTTCTCGAATACCATCTAAAGGTGGATTGGTAACCTGTGCGAATAATTGTTTAAAGTAATTTGAAATGAGTTGAGGTCTATCAGATAAAACCGCTAAAGGCGTATCTATACCCATAGAACCTAAAGCTTCTTTTCCAGCAACGGCCATTGGTGTAATAACCTCTTGAATATCTTCAAATGTATAATTAAATAAACGTTGTCTTGTTTTTATATCGATAGTTTCGATTGGACACGTTGTATTTGTGTATGGTACGTCTTTTAAATGTAACCTTGTTTTATCTAACCATTCTTTATATGGTCTTTCTGAAACAATTCTACTTTTAATTTCTTCATCGTTAATAATACGACCTTCATTCATGTCTACCAAGAACATTTTTCCTGGTTCTAAACGTCCATGACTTTTAATATCTTCTGGTGCAATATCTACAACTCCAATTTCTGAAGACATGATAAGCTTACCACTTTTAGTAACGGTATATCTTGAAGGTCTTAAACCATTACGATCTAATAAGGCTCCTACATAATCACCATCGGTAAAAGGAACTGAAGCTGGACCATCCCAAGGCTCCATAATACAAGCATTATAATCGTAGAATGCTTTACGTTCCTCAGACATGGTTTTGTGTTTTTCCCATGCTTCAGGAATCATCATCATCATTACTTCAGGTAAAGAGCGTCCTGTATGTGTTAATAATTCAACTACCATATCCATAGAAGCAGAATCTGATTTTCCAGGAAGTATGATAGGGAATAGTTTTTCTATTTGAGGTCCGAAGACATCACTCTTCATAATCTCTTCGCGAACACGCATTCTACTTACGTTACCTCGTAATGTATTAATTTCACCATTTTGACACATGAAGCGGAATGGTTGAGCCAATTCCCATGCGGGCATAGTGTTTGTTGAGAAGCGTTGATGTACTAAAGCTAAGCGTGTTACTAAATCTTTCTGTTGTAAATCTGTAAAATAAGGCCCAATATCTTCTGGCATTATAATACCTTTATATATTAAAGTTGTTGTAGATAAACTTGGTAAGTAGAAATATTCGCTTTGAGATATCTTTGAACATCTAATAGCATGTTCAGTAATTTTACGAGCGGCATATAATTTTGCTTTAAATACAGCCTCATCAATAGCTTCTGTTTTTCCAATAAAGATTTGTTCTATATTGGGTTCTGAAGCTAAAGCTATTTCTCCTAATTGCGAAGAATCTACAGGAACTTCTCGCCATCCTAAAATAGAAAGTCCTTGCGCTTTTATTTCTTTTTCAAAAGTGTCTTTACAAAATTGATATTGGTTTTTTACTTTTGGTAAAAATAGCATACCTACGGCATACTCTCTTTGAGCAGGGATTTCAAAATCACATACTCTTTTAAAATAATCGTGAGGGATATCAATTAATAAACCAGCACCATCACCAGTTTTTCCATCGGAGCTAACACCTCCACGGTGTTCTAGTTTTACTAGAATTTCTAACGCATCATGAATGATTTGATTTGTTTTTTCTCCTTTGAGATTACAAATAAAACCTGCGCCACAATTTTCGTGTTCAAATTCAGGTAAATAGAGTCCTTGTTTCTTCAGCATAATCAACAAATATTGGTTTAAAAACGTGAGTCGAAATGCTAAGATATAACCTAGTTTTTAAATAACCATAGAGGGTAATATATTATTCCGATTTTTTAAGAGAAGCAAAGCTAAAAATACTTATATATCAATAATAATGAGATTTATTAATAAATATTCAATTGATAATAATTTGTTATAAATACATATATGTGAATTAATAATAAAGAAACTTCATAATGTTAAAAATATAATCATTAAAAACTGACAAATATTGACAAATTCTCAAAGTATTTGTTTGTTGAAAAATCAAAAAATCAAAAAATAAACAGAATACCTATAAAAAAATAGGGTAAAAAATAGAAAATCAACAAAAGTAACATAAATACCCCCATTTTTTATGGGGGTTAAAACTTTTTAGTATAGTTTTACGCCATTCTTAAGGAAAAATTAACCAAAAAATTAAAACTTAAAAATTAAACATTATGAAAAAATTAATTACACTTTCAATGCTTTTTATGGCAACGGTATTATTTGCTCAGGAAGAGGAGGCTGCTCCATCATTTAGTGTTAGTGGAAGTATAGATGCTTATTACAGAGCTAATTTAAATGCGCCAAACGATTTAGATAATTGGACTGCACCGGGCTCATCATTCGCAAACTTGCCAGGTTTTGCTTTAGGTATGGCAAATGTTGTTATGTCTTATGAAGGAGAAAAAGCAGGTTTTGTTGCCGATTTAGTATTTGGACCAAGAGGTACAGATGCTATTTTTGCTTCGCCTATGTATTCTGCAACAGGAAACATTGTTAATCAATTATATGCTTACTGGAATGTTAGTGAGTCTGTAACTCTAACAATGGGTAACTTTAATACCTTTTTAGGTTATGAAGTTATTTCTCCAACAGCAAACTTTAACTACAGTACATCTTATTTATTCTCTTATGGACCATTTAGCCATACAGGTTTAAAAGCTGATATTGCTTTATCGGAAGATTTTAGCTTAATGTTAGGAGTAATGAACGATACAGATTTAACTGAATTTAACCCAACTGGAGATTATGCTTTTGGTGCACAATTAGGATTTAAAGGACAGTTCTTAAACTTCTTGTTAGATCCATCTTTTACTGAGATTGATTTTACAGGTGGATTTGATTTATCTGATGATTTCTTCTTAGGAATAAATGCAGCAAGTTTAACTGTTGAAGATGATGGAGGTTCTTTTACAGGTGTGGCATTATATCCACAGTTAGCTACTTCTGATTCCTTTACTATTGGTTTGAGAGGTGAGTATTTTATGGAAGGTGATTTCTTTGGAGCTATTGGAGCTTCTGATGTTGATGGTGATGCTTCTGTATTTGCAGTAACATTAACTGGTAGTTTTGCAATTGATAATTTAACAATCAAGCCAGAATTAAGATTAGATTCTGCTAGTGAAGATGGAACTTTTATGGATAGTGATTTAATGCCATCTAAAAGCTTAAGTTCATTTGTATTAGCAGCTATTTACTCTTTCTAAGAAAAGTAAAAAATAAAATTTAACAAAGAGAATAAAATAAAGTTTCTGTTCTCTAAGAGCAGAAACTTTATTCTTTTTTAACACTAACCCTAAAAATTATATATTATGTCAATGTTAAACATGCCCCTTATAATTCAAGATACCGCCGCAATAGAAGGCGACATGGGAATGCTTTGGATGCTTATTTCAGGTATCTTAGTATTCTTCATGCAAGCAGGATTTTTCTTAGTAGAATCTGGAATGACAGATTCTAAAAACGCAGTGAATATCGCCATGAAAAACTTCTTGGACATTGCAGTTGGTTCTTTGGCTTTCTGGTTTGTTGGATATTCATTAATGTATGGTGCCGATCAAGGTGGAGGTTTCTTTCACTGGGGTGGATTTACTTTTTCTCAAGGAGCTGCCGATTTATTCTTCCAAACTGTATTTGCTGCTACTGCTGCAACTATTGTATCTGGAGCTATTGCAGGAAGAACAAAATATACAACTTACGCTATCTTTAGTATATTATTAACAGCTATCATTTACCCTATCGCTGGTGGTTGGGAATGGAACGGTGGTTGGTTAAATAATACTGATGGTATTATGCCTGCTGAATTTATCGATTTTGCTGGGTCTTCTATAGTTCACTCTGTTGGTGGATGGGCTGCTTTAGTTGCTGCTTGGATGGTAGGACCAAGAATTGGTAAATATTTAGATGGGAAACCTGTTGAAATGCATGGACACAACCAAATGTATGCTACTTTAGGTGTATTTATTCTTTGGTTAGGATGGTTCGGTTTTAATGGTGGTTCTCAATTAGCATGGGGTGGCGATGATGCTACTGCTGCTTCTCAAGTGGTACTTGTAACTAATTTAGCAGCTGCGGCTGGTGCATTAAGTGCCTTACTATTTACTTGGATTAAAAATGGAAAACCTAATTTAGGAATGACTTTAAATGGAGCACTTGCAGGTCTTGTAAGTATTACTGCTGGTTGTGGTAATATGAGTGAAGGCGGTGCTGTTTTAGCTGGTTTAATAGGAGGTATTCTTGTCGTACTTTCAATAGGATTTATTGAAAAAACATTAAAAATTGATGATGCTGTTGGTGCTATTTCTGTACATGGTGTTGCTGGTGCTTGGGGGACTTTAGTTATAGGTCTTTGGGGTATTGATGGTGATACTGGTATCGGTCTTTTCAATGGTGGAGGTGCTGCTCAATTAGGAGCACAAGCTATAGGAGTATTAGCTTATGCTGTATGGGCAATTGTTTTATCGTTTGTTTTCTTAGGAATTATGAAAAAGACAGTTGGACTTAGAGTTTCTGAATCTGAAGAAATTGCAGGTCTTGATATCTCTGAACATGGAACGTTAGCTTACCCAGGTAAGAGACAAAGAGAAATGGAAGATTAATTTCTATTACTATAATACACTTTTTTTGAAAATTTGATAAAAAGATGCCTTATTAATAAGGCATCTTTTAATTGTTTAAAAATGGTGGGTTTTGATTATAAAAGAATCTAAATATTCTTTAATATTGAATACTAAACAATTTAAGATAATATTATTATGAAGAAAATTGAAGCAATTATTAGAAAATCAAAGTATCGCGTAGTTAAAGAGGCTTTGCATGATGTTGGGGTGAATTTTTTCTCTTACTGGGATGTTACTGGTTTGGGAAATGAAAAAGAAGGTCATGTATATAGAGGCGTGTCTTACAGTACAAGTGATATTCAACGAAGACATATATCAATTGTTGTAAATGATGATTTTGAAGAAGCAACCATTCAAGCAATTCTTAATTCTGCTGGAACAGGAGAAGTTGGAGATGGTAAAATATTTGTATCAGATATAACTGAATGTTACAGAATACGTACTGGAGAAAAAGGTGGAGACACTTTAAAATAAATAATCATCAAATAAGACAATAAATATAATTATGGAATTACTTACAACAAATAATGTATGGATGATGATCTGTACAGCACTGGTTTTCTTTATGCATTTAGGTTTTGCATTTTTAGAAATCGGCTTAACTAGACAAAAAAATACAATAAACATATTATTTAAAAACATTTTTATTATTACAATAGGTCTATTGCTATACTGCTTAATAGGTTTTAATTTAATGTATCCTGGTTTTGCTGAAGGTTCTTCAGGGATTTTTGGTTTTGCAGGTTTTGGATTAGATTCACCATTAACAGCAGAAGGAGCTTTAGATTTAACATATAATGAAGGCTATACGTATTGGACAGATTTCTTATTTCAAGGTATGTTTGCTGCAACAGCGGCAACTATAGTTTCTGGAGCTGTTGCTGAGCGTATGAAAATTGTACCATTTATGATTTTTGCTATTGTATATGTTGGGTTTGTTTACCCAATTGCAGGATCTTGGAAATGGGGTGGCGGATTTTTACAAATGTTAGATACGCCTTTTTATGATTTTGCAGGTTCAACATTAGTACATTCAGTAGGTGGATGGGCAGCTATAGTAGCGGTTTGGTTACTAGGATCTCGTATAGGTAAGTTTAAAAGTGGAAAACCACAAGCTATTCCAGGTCATAATATACCATTAGCAACTGCTGGAGTTTTAATTCTTTGGTTAGGATGGTTTGGATTTAATGGTGGTTCAGTGCTTTCTGCAGATCCAACATTAACATCATTAACTTTAGTTACAACATGTTTAGCTGCTGCGGCTGGAGGGGTTGTTTGTATGCTTGTTTCTACGGCTATGTATAAAAATTTAGATTTAACAATGTTCTTAAATGGAATACTTGGAGGTTTAGTTGGTATTACTGCAGGTGCAGACCAAATGAGTCCTACCGATGCTATTTTAATAGGGTCTATAGCTGGTGCATTAATAGTATTTGCAGTAAGCTTTGTAGATAAATTAAAATTAGATGATCCTGTTGGAGCTATTGCAGTTCACCTTATTTGTGGTATTTGGGGAACGTTGGCTGTTGGTATATTTGGAAATTTAGCAGGAATGGATCAATTTATTAGTCAATTAATAGGAGTAGGTTCTTATGCAGTATTTTGTACTATAACAGCGTTTATTATAATTTTTACGCTTAAGAAAACAATGGGAATAAGAGTCTCAGAAAAAGAAGAATTAGAAGGATTAGATGCTCATGAGCATGGTATGGATGCATATCCAGACTTTAGATTAAATGAACATTAAAATATAATAACATTTAGTTAGTATTAAAAAGGATGCCTTGCTTTATGTAAGGCATCCTTTTTTTATGTTATAAAATAAATGATAAATACATTATAAAATTATTTAAATTTGATAGAAATAATTAAAGGTGTTATCATGAAAAAAATTGAAGCTATTATAAGAAAGTCGAAATTTAGTTCGGTAAAAGAAGCATTGCATGAAGTAGGTGTGAATTTTTTTTCCTATTGGGATGTTACTGGAATAGGAAATGAAAAAGAAGGACATGTCTACAGAGGTGTCTCATATAGTACTAGTGATATTCAACGTAGGTACCTCTCTATTGTTGTTAATGATGATTTTGCGGATGCAACTGTTAAAGCAATTATTACTTCTGCTGGAACAGGTAATGTAGGTGATGGTAAAATATTTGTTTCAAATATAAAGGAAGGCTACAGAATTAGAACTGGTGAAAAAGGTAATGACACTTTGAATTAGTGCTTGTTACCAATCTAAATTAACATAAAAAGAGGCTATCTAAAAAGTAATTACTTTTTAGATAGCCTCTATAAATATTGTTTAAGAAATATTAATTAAGCAGAATTTCTACTAGCATTAATATTTCCAAATAAAGAACGTGTTACAATTTTTTCATATATTTTTAATTGTTCTTCGTCTTTTACTCCCGATTTTATTAGCTCTTGAATTTTTTTAAGTGCATATTGTTGTATCGTAAGTAATGGTAAAACAATAGACTCTCTTACTTCAATAGAGGCTTTTCCAGAAGGCTCATTTTCCATGAGTTCTTTATATCCTGTAAGTTTTAGTAAAAGTGATTTTGTAGTATTGTATTCTGCGTAAATAATATTCCAGAAATCACCAAATTCTTCATCTTCAGACATGTATTTTGTTAAATCGAAAAATGATTTGGTTAAAGACATCATACTGTTTTCTAAAAGCGTTTTAAAGAATTTAGAGTTTTTGTAAAGTTGTTCTACTTTATAAAATTCGCCTTTATCTTCATATTTTTTTAGTGCTGTACCAACACCGAAAAATCCAGGAACATTTTGTTTTAACTGACTCCAAGAACCTACAAACGGTATGGCTCTTAAATCTGAAAATATTAACTTATCTGAACTACCTCGTTTTGATGGTCTACTACCAATATTAGTTTTTGCATAATACTTTAAAGTACTCATCCTTTCTAAATAAGGAATAAACATGTCATGACTTTTAAAGTTTTTGTATGCTTCATAACTTGTTTCAGCCAAGTCATTCATAACAACTTTGTCTTCTTTAGTCATTAAATGCTTGTCTTTACCAATACGGTTAAACATACCAGAACTTATTAATTGTTCTAAGTTGTATTGCGAAGAATCTAAAGTTCCGAAATTAGAGCTAATCGTTTGTCCTTGAATAGTAAGTTGTACTTCTTTGTCTTCAATAGTAGGTCCTAAAGAAGAGTAAAACTGGTGTGTTTTTCCGCCACCTCTAGCTGGAGGACCTCCACGACCATCAAAGAATATAGCTGTAATGTCATATTTTCTAGACATTTCGGTAAGCAACTCTTTAGCTTTATAAATACCCCAGTTTGCCATTAAATAACCACCGTCTTTTGTCCCATCTGAGAAGCCAAGCATAATAGTTTGTTTGTTTCCACGACTTTTTAAATGGGCTTTGTAAGCTGGGTTTGTGTATAATTGCTCCATAACCATTGGGGCATTTTCCAAATCGGTAATGGTTTCAAATAGCGGTGCAACATCTACAGTTAAGTTCTCTTTAAATGCAACCATTTTAAGCATTGCAAATAACTGCATAACATTTAATGCCGTTTGGTTGTTACTTATAATGTATCTATTAGCACCTCGCTCGCCATTGGTTTTCTGTATGGCTTTGATGGCTTCAATAGTTTTTAAGGTATTGAAAACCATTTCATCTTCAAAAGCATCAATATCAATGGTTTCATCTGAAACCTCAGATAAAATTTTAATTTGTTCGTCTTCAGAAAGATCGTGATAATTTTTAGGGAAAGATTTAGCGCCTTTCTCAATTAATTGATCGATTACTGTTGTAAAAACAGAATGATGAATTCTGCTATCTTGACGAATATCTAAGGTTGCAAAATTAAATCCGAAAAGATGAATTCTATTAATTAAGTTATTTATTTCACTAACATATAAAGATTGATGTTTTTCTACAATAAGGTTTCTAATACTCAATAACTCTGTAAGAAGCTCTTTGGCTGTAATGGTTTCAGGAGTATTTAAATTTACACTGTAGTTATACATGATAGTTTCCAAGCGAATAATACGCTCTTCAACACCTCTAAAAGTTAGTTTTCGTCTTAAATTTTTAAGATCTGAATAGTATTTTTTTAATATAGCTTGTTTTAGCTTATTGGCAACTTTTATTGTCGTATCTGGTTTTACAAAAGGATTTCCATCACGATCGCCTCCTGGCCAAAAACCAATATTAATTATTTCGTTGTGTTTTTTACTGTCGTCGTAAATATTTTGTTGGATGTAATTGTAAATTTCTCCGAAGGACTGATAAAAAACATTTTCTAAATACCAAATTAAGCTTTTAGCTTCATCATAAGGCGTTGGTTTTTCATGCTTAAAGAAAGGTGTTTTTCCTAATTGAGCAAACAAATCATTAATTCCAGAAAGGTCATTATTTTTAATAGCTGCTGTTAAATCGGTAATGATACCAAGTACAGTTCCTGGGTAAAATTGTGTTGGGTGTGCGGTTAAAACAATACGCACTTTAAATTCTTCTAAATAACTTTTTAATTCTTCTAATTTATTTTCAGAAGAGGCTGTTTCTTTAAGATTTCTTAAGGTTCCAATCCCTTCCATATTATTTACCGTAGGAAAGGCAGCATCTTCAACAGCATCAAATAATACAACTTGACGTTCTATGTATTGTATGAATCTAAATAACAGGTTTATCTGGCTTTCTTTAGAGCGTCTTCCTTGATATTTTCTAAAAAAAGTATCTACTATAGTTGTAGGGTCGTCTCCATTTGCAAATCCTTTTTTACAAGTTTCGTGAAATAAAGGAAGAAGCACTCCTGTTTTTGTAATAGTATCAAAGGGTAAGGTCATAAATATACTATTGTATATTTGGTATTTTGACAAAACGCTTTGTTTAAATCGTGTTAATTTTGGCTCTACTGACATGATATCGTTCTATTGAAAATTAGTCATAAAAATAGTAAAGCTTTAGTAAAGGAACATGGTCTTGCTAAAGTTTTATTGATTTTTGTTGTTTGATGAATTCTAGTTAAGAATAATTAAAAAAAAAGGAACTATGATAGTATCTTTCTAATTAATTTACCACTTTATTTAATGCTTTTTAAGAAACTTCATATATGAGAGTATGATATATATCATATTTCGGGCTAAAAGAACAGCATACTTTTGCTGATTAGTAAATTAAAGATTATAGATGAAATATTCTTGACTTTTAAGGAGGTTACATCTAATAATTGAAAAACAATAAATATTAAGTATATGAAAAAAGCACATTCATTCCATATCCCAGTAATGGGTATAGGATTTACAATAGATTCGCCTTTAAAAGTGGCTCAATATGGTATTGATTCTGTTATTTCTTTGGTAGATGATATTCTTATTGAGAAATTAAGAAAAATGTATAGTGAAAAATTTGAGATTCCTTATAGCGAAATCACAGATAAAGTAGATGATTTTAGAGCAAAAAGGATTACTTCATATTTAAATTTGATACATGATACTGTAGAAAAAAAGTTTGAAGCTTTAAAAAATATAACACTTGAAAAAAGTGATGATATGAAAGCTTATATAAACATGTTGCCTTCAAATTCGTCAATAAAAGCAGAGTTTAAAAAATTAACAGAAACAGGATTTAATGTTTCTGAAATTAAAAATTGGGCAGCTAAAAATTTGACAAAAGGAAGTATAGATGTTAATATTATGACTAAGGTTGATAAAGACAACTATATTAAAGACCAACAATTGCCTTCAGAATATAATGATGCTCATGCCGCTTTAAGAGGTTTTGCCAATAGTAAATTAAATGCTTCGGTTGTATTATCGGCAGGTATGAATCCTAGACTGTATGCTTACATGAGTCAATTTGATGATTTTTACCCAACACAAACAGGTGCTTTTAACAAGAAAATTATCTTGAAGGTTAGCGATTATAGATCGGCATTAATTCAAGGTAAGTTTTTAGCAAAAAAGGGTTTATGGGTTTCAGAATACAGAATAGAATCTGGACTTAATTGTGGTGGACATGCTTTTGCTACCGATGGATATCTTTTAGGACCTGTTTTAGCAGAATTTAAAGAAAAACGAGAAGAGTTAAGAGCCTCTATAGAAAGTGTTTTAAATCAAGAATTAGAAAATCAAGGTCGTGTTATTTCAGAAACACCTTTAAAAATAGAGATTTCTGCTCAAGGTGGTGTTGGAACACATGAAGAACATGAATTTTTAATGGATACCTATGAGTTAGATTCTATTGGTTGGGGAACACCTTTTTTGTTGGTTCCAGAAGCTACAACGGTAGATAAAAAAACATTAAATCAGTTAGTTGCAGCTAAAGAAGATGATTTGTATTTAAGTGATATTTCGCCATTAGGAATTCCTTTTAATAGTCTTAGAGGAAATACTAAAGATTTAGAAAAAGAAGTGTTAATTAAAAAAGGAAGACCAGGAAGTGCTTGTCCTAAAAAGTTTGTGTCATTAAACAAAGAATTTAAAGAAAAAGGGATTTGTGTGGCTTCTAGAGAATATCAATATTTAAAAATTAAAGAATTAGAGAATGAAGGTTTACCTGAAAGAGAATTTCAGAACAAATACAATAAGATTATTGAAAAATCTTGTACCTGTGTTGGTTTAGGAACATCGGCCTTATTAGCATATAATTTAGATACAAAAACAGAAGGTGAAGGCGTTTCTATTTGTCCCGGACCCAATATGGCATATTATTCAAAAATTATGAGTTTGAAAAATATGACCGATCATATTTATGCAAGAGATAACATGGTATCTAGAACCGATAGACCAAATTTATTTATTAAAGAGCTTTATATTTATATTGATTATTTAAAAAATAAGTTAGAAGAAGTAAATACAGAATTAACTAAGAAAGAAGAGAAATATTTCTTAACATTTACTCGTAATATGAATGAAGGTGTGGCTTATTATAAATCTTTGTTTAGCGAATTAAAAAACACGTTTAATGACATAAAAGAGGAGGTTTTAAATGAGTTGGATAAGGGTGAAAAAACACTGAGACTAATAGCTTTAGAAATTGAAAATTTGTCTGTTAAAAATCAAAATGTTAAAGTGTTAGCATAGAATGAAATGTATTATTCAAAACTAGAGTTTTAGTTTTATTAATGAAATAAGCGTTTGTTTGTTAAGAATTTAAATAATTGCAAAAAACCTAATATGTCTTTAATTCTCCGTTATTTTTTGAGGTAAATACAATTCATTATAATTTTAATTAAGATATTTGTAAAAAGTAAAGCCTTAGTACAACTATTGGTTTTGCTTAATTAAAATAAATAGTTTTAATTAAGAATGGATTTAGTAAAAGAAATTAAAAGACTTAAAGAAGAAAAGAACGCTGTAATTCTTGCGCATTATTATCAGGTTGCTGAAATACAGGATATTGCAGATTATGTAGGCGATAGTTTAGGCTTGTCTCAAAAGGCAGCAGAAACCGATGCCGATATTATAGTATTTGCTGGGGTTCATTTTATGGCAGAAACAGCTAAAATTTTAAATCCGACTAAAACGGTGGTTTTACCAGATTTAAACGCTGGTTGTTCGTTGGCCGATTCTTGCCCGCCAGAATCATTTGAAAAATTTACTAAAGCACATCCAGACCATGTGGTGATTACTTATGTAAACTGTTCAGCAGAAATTAAGGCATTAAGTGATATTGTTTGTACTTCTTCAAATGCATTAAAAATAGTAGAATCTATACCAAAAGAAACACCTATTATTTTTGCTCCTGATAAAAATTTAGGTGCTTATATTATTAAAGAAACAGGTAGAGATATGCTTTTATGGGATGGTAGTTGCATTGTTCATGAAGCATTTTCTATGGATAAATTGATTGAATTACATAAAAAATATCCTGATTATAAAATTATTGCACATCCAGAATCTGAAGAGCATATTTTAAATACGGCAACATATATTGGTTCTACTTCTGGTATGATAAATTATGTAAAAGATCATCAAGACGAAAAATTTATTGTAGCTACTGAAGCTGGTATTTTGCATAAAATGCAGCAAGAGATGCCAAATACAGATCTTATTCCTGCACCGGCTAAAGAGGACAATACTTGTGCTTGTAGTGAGTGTCATTTCATGAAAATGAATACGCTTCAAAAATTATATGATTGCTTGCTTAACGAGTCGCCACAAATTGATGTTCCTGAGGAAATAAGAGAACGTGCTTTATTGCCTATAGAACGTATGCTAGAGCTTTCTAAATAAATAAACATGACAACAAATTATTTAGTAATTGGTTCTGGAATTGCTGGTTTGACATTTTCGGTTAAAATAGCCGAAAAATTTCCTAATAAAAATGTTGTAATAGTTACTAAGGCAAACGAAGACGAATCGAATACTAAATATGCACAAGGTGGTGTTGCAGTTGTTTTAGACAAAGAAAATGATTCTTTTAAAAAGCATATTAAGGATACTTTAATAGCTGGTGATGGTTTATGTAATGAAGCTGTTGTTAAAATGGTTATTAAGGAAGGGCCTGATAGACTTGAAGAGTTGATGCTTTGGGGTGCAAATTTTGATGTTGATGCTAGTGGTGATTTCGATTTAGGAAAAGAAGGAGGGCATTCAGAATATCGCGTATTACATCATAAAGACATTACGGGTTTTGAAATTGAACGCGCTTTACTAAAACGAGCACATCAGTTACCAAATATTACTATTTTACCACATCACTTTGCTATAGATTTAGTTACAAATCACCATATAAAAAACCTTGAATCAAGCGAATTATCTTGTTTTGGGGCTTATGTATTCGATCAAAAAACAGGACATATTTTTACCATAAAAGCCAACAGTACCCTTTTAGCTTCTGGTGGAATTGGTTGTGTTTATGGGCATACTACAAATCCTGTAATTGCAACTGGTGATGGCATTGCAATGGCTTACAGAGCTAAAGCACGTATTAAAGATATGGAATTTGTTCAATTTCATCCTACGGCTTTATATGAGGAAAAAGGAGAATCTTCTTTTTTAATTTCTGAAGCTGTTAGAGGTTTTGGAGCTTATCTTAGAAATAAAGATGGTTATCGCTTTATGCCAGATTATGATAAGCGTGCAGAATTAGCTTCGAGAGATATTGTATCTCAAAGTATTGATAACGAATTAAAAAAATCTGGTGATCCTCATGTGTATTTAGATTGTACACATTTAGATATGGATGCTTTTATAAAGCATTTTCCTAATATTTATAATAAGTGTTTAGAACATCATATTGATATTAAATCCGATTGGATTCCTGTAATTCCTGCCTCTCATTATTTATGTGGTGGAATAAAAGTGAACAAAAAAGGGAAGACAACTATTACCAATTTATTTGCTTGTGGAGAATGTTCAAGAACAGGTTTGCATGGCGCTAACAGGTTAGCATCTAATTCCTTATTAGAAGCCTTGGTATATGCACACAACGTATTTAAATACCTTGCTAAACATGATGAATCCATTGTTGATGTAACTATCCCCGATTGGAATGATGAAGGAACAACCATACCAGAAGAGCATATTTTAATTCAGCATAACCTTAAACAATTACAAGCCTTAATGCGTAATTATGTTGGTATTGTAAGAAGTAATAAACGTTTAAAACGTGCCATAAAGCATTTAGATCTAATATATAATGAAGTTGAAGATTTATATAAAGAATCTAAAATAACAACTTCGCTTTGTGAGTTACGAAATATGGTGAATGTAGCACATTTAATTATTAGACAGTCTTTAGATAGAACCGAAAATAAAGGAGGTTATTATAATATTGATAATGTTAAAAAATAAACGAGACTCTTTTTTTAAAAAGAGCCTCGTTATAAAATTATAAATAGGTTAAGTTTTTATTTTCCTAACATTAAAAGTTCGTTGCAAACAACTTCAGTAATGTAGCGTTTGTTACCATCTTTATCATCATAACTACGTGATGTTAATTTCCCTTCAATAGCAACTTCTTTTCCTTTGGTTACATATTTTTCAATAATTTCAGCTGTTTTTCCCCAGGCAACCACATTGTGCCATTGTGTATCTGTGATTTTTTCACCTTTATTATTGGTGTAACTTTCATTAGTTGCAATATTAAATTTTGCTAATGTTTTTCCTGATTCTAGATTGATGATTTCTGGATCGTTTCCTAAGTTACCAATCAACTGTACTTTGTTTCTAAGTGTGTTCATAATATTAAATTTATTGTTTAAACAGTTAATACTATCGAGTTCTTATGTTTCGACATGGCAAAGATGAGACAGCGTCCAAATGGTATTCGGTAAATAAATGTTTAAATTCGTTTGTAAATGTTTGTAGTCGTTTGTAAACGGTTAAAAAAATTGTATATTGTTATCTACAACAAATTCAAAATGAAATTTCATATAGAAACAGAACGACTGATTTTAAGATAATTACGCATAACCGATTTAGACGGGATGTTTGAATTAGATTCTGATCCCGAAGTTCATAAATATTTAGGAAATAAACCTGTTAAACAAATTGAAGAATCTCAAAAAATTTTAGAATCTGTGATTAATCAATATAAAGAAAGGGGTATTGGACGATGGGCAGCCATAGAAAAATCTTCGGGAGATTTTATGGGTTGGTCAGGTATAAAACTTAATACAGAATATAATATGAATGGTTTTACCAAATATTATGATGTAGGTTATAGGCTGATTAAACGTTATTGGGGAAAAGGGTATGCAACCGAGTCTGGAAAGGCTTCTGTAAATTATGCTTTTAATATTTTAAAGCTACCTGAGTTATATGCTACAACCGAAATAAGTAACCAAGCATCGCATCATGCCTTGTTAAAAATTGGATTGAAATATGTAGAAGATTTTTACTTTGAACCAGAGCAATTAACCTTACGTTGGTATAAAATTGAAAACAAATAATTATGGGAAAACAATGTTTAGAATGTGGCGAAAAAATTATTGGCAGAATTGATAAAAAGTTCTGTAGTGATGGATGTAGAAATGCATATAACAATAAAGTAAATAAAGACAGTAAAAATTTAATTAGAAATACTAATAACAGACTTCGAAAAAATTACAGAATATTAGAAACCCTCAACCCAGAACAAAAAACAAAAACTTCAAGAGCAAAACTAATTGAAGCGGGTTTCGATTTTAATTATTTCACAAGTATTTATACCACAAAAGCCGGAACTATATATTACTTTGTTTACGATCAAGGGTATTTGCCTTTAGAAAATGAGTTTTATGCTTTAGTAAAACGAGAATAAATATGTTTTTTAGTAACATTTTATAAATCTGATACACAAATTATAAAAACACCTTAATTAGTAATATGTTGCAAAATTCAGAATTTTTAATTCCTACTCTAATAACTATAGCAATAGCTACAATTATTTTTTTGGTTATTTATTTTAGTAAAAAGAATATTATTTTAAGAAAATTATCAAAATTTAAGCCTAAACGAATTACACAATTTAGAACCAATGAGCTAACAAAAGTATCAGGTAAAGTTTTGCAAGTTGAAAAACCTTTTGTTGCACCGTATAGTAAGCGAAAATGTGTCGCTTATATTTTTGAAGTGAAACAAAAAGTAAGTACAGGAAAAAGTTCGCATTGGAAAACATTGGTTAAAAAAGAAGATATACAAGATTTTTTTATTGAAAAAGATGGCGAGTTAGTCATGGTTAAACCATCTCTAGAAAGCAGTAATTATTATAGTTATATGGTTGAAGATAAAAGTGTAAATTCAGGAACATTTAATACGCCAACACCTAAGTTTCAAAACGTTTTAGATGATTTTGGTATTCAAAGTGAGACCTGGTTAGGGTTTAATAAGACCTTGAAATATTCTGAAAGAATTATTGAAATAGGCGAAACTATAACCGTTGGAGGTGTTGCTAAATGGAAAGTGTTAAACGAACCCATTGAAGGATATCATTACAGTAAAATTGCCGCATTAGAAAGTAATGATACGCAGAATCTTATAATTACAGATTTACCTAAAGCTATAGAAGTAAGACGAAGAAATCTTTAATTATTTCCAGGTTTGCCCTTTTAACTTCATGGCGGCTTTAAGGACATCTTTTTGACTTATTTGACCAACCAATTTGCCATTTTCAACTATAGGAAATCGACGTCTTTTAGCATTTAAAAACTTGTTGGCAGCATCAAAAATATTCATGTTACCATCAATAGTTTCTACATTTAAAGCCATGTATTTTTCAATGGTTTTATCTTGCATTGGCATATTGTAATAACGACTTTCACTAATTTGTTTAATACAATCGCCTTCAGATATAATACCAATTAATTCATTCTTTTCATTAACAACAGGACCACCAGATATTCTGTGTTTAATTAATGCCTGCATCACACTTTCAATAGTTTGAGTAGGATTAAACGTAATTAAATCGGTAGTCATATAATCACTAACCTTTAAAGGTGTGTCGTCTGTATTATTTGTTTGTTGCCTTCTAGCCCCTTGAAAACTCTTTATCCCCATGATTAATAATTTAGTAATCTTAAATATAGTTTTTTAATTTTAGAATTCCTAAAAAAATTAATTTTTACATTAAAAAACACGCAACCTTAAACACCTGTTTTTATTTGAATAGTTATATAAATGGTTATTATAATTAAAATAATTAGCATTCTTTTAAGAGTTTAAATGTTAATTTTTTATAGTTTTAGCAATTAAACAAGAAATAAAATGATGAAACAGCCATAATTAAAACTTCATCTTACAGAGGAATGATTATTTGGAGGTTGCATTTGACTATTGGTAACAATTAAAACGAACAAATGAAAAAATTATTAGCATTGCTATTATTGGTGGGAAGTATGCAATTAAGTGCACAAGAAAACACAAATTTATTAAAACATTATGAAGCTTATTATAAGCAAATGAAAACCCAAGGCGATGTGCAAGGTATTATAAATGCGATGACGCATTTAAATGTGTTGGAGCCTTCTGAGGCAAGAAAAGATACTTTGGCATACATATATATGTCTGAAGGTAAATATTCGCAAGCATTAAATACTATTGGTGTAGAAAGAAAATTAGATGATTCTGATATCGCTATTGAGGTAAAGGCCATTTCATTAAAAGCTGTTAAGCAACCTAAAATGGCTATTGGTCATTTTGAAGAAATGTTTAAACGTAATCCAGATGCTAAAGTCGCTTATGAATTAGCAGAACTTAATTTGCAAATACAAAATATTCCGGGAGCAGAAAAACATATTAATTATGGTTTAGTAAATGCGAAAGATGATATGAAAAAAGCGTTTTATGAAACACAAACACCTTACGAGGTTTCTTTAAAAGCTGCTTTTATGTATTTAAATGCATTATGTACTTATAATAAGGATGCAAAAGCAAATATTGATGCTGCTGTTGATATTTTAGATGCGGCATTAAAAACAGCGCCTAATTTTAATTTAATACAATTAACAAAAACAGAATTGTTAAGACAAAAACAGGTTTTACAAGCACAAGCTGCTCAACCTAAAAATTAATAAACATAATAGAATGCAAAAGAGCCGTTTCTGAAATTAGAAACGGCTCTTTTGTTTAAAATAAATGTTTAGGGTTTTTCAATGTTCTGACTATCTTTTTCTAGTTTCTTATTCATTTGAAAATTAAGGTTAGAAAAAGATTCTAAAAATTCTCTTATACTTTCCGTAAGTTCTTTTTTGCTTGTCGTTGATAAGTTTGATAAATTTTCTAGCTTATAAAGCTTTGTTTCTAAAGCTGTAATTCTTGCTAAAGTAGGTTCAGTATTTACCGCATTAGGAATGGTTTGTTTAGAATTTTTTATAAGTACTTTTATAGGATCTTCGTCGTTATCAAAATAACTTAAATCTCCTTTTTTTACATTGGTTGCAATAGTTTGCAATTCGTTGTATTCATTCCAATCTGCAATAGCTTTAGCTGTTTTTTCATCTAAAGTAAATTCAATATAATTAAGTTTAGAAAGGTCTTTTTCTGATATATCTTGACTAATGTTTTCATCTTTATTATCAGGTAAGTTAGTTTCCTGTTTTTGCTTGCAACAGAAGAAAATAACAAATAAACTGAGTGTTGCTAAAAATTTAATATTCATCGGTTTTTATCAATAGTTTTTATTAGTTACATGTAGCATTTAGTTACCTATTATCTTGTTTGTCAAGATTTAGTAACGGGCTTTTTATGTAATTTGTTTAAAAGATGCTTTACAAAGATATAGTAATAGTTGATTTTTTAATTGAACTCATTTAAACTTTTTGGTTTGAAGTGATAATTAGTCGCTTTGTGACCAGTTGAAAACTTTTTTGAGTTGCATAACATCGCTACCGAGCAAAAAAAAAGTAAAAATTGGGTGTAAGTGGACAATTTTTTAGCCTGTTGATAATACTTAAACGGGTTTATTATAAACGATAATCAAATTGAAAATATTATGAATATAATATTGTTTGTTGTTATTTATGATAAAATAAATATGATTTTAAAGACATCTAATTAATTGTATATTTGAGCCACCCTAAATTCAAATTATTATGCTTGAAAATTTCTGGTTTAATGTGCAATATGGTATTAACCATGTGCTTGATGTTAATGCCTACGATCATGTTTTATTTCTTATCGTTTTAACAGTTCCGTATATGTTTAAAGACTGGAAACGTATTTTTTTATTGGCTTCCATGTTTACTTTGGGTCATACGTTGTCTTTAGTTTTAGCGGCATATAATGTGGTAAAAATAAATGCTACAATAATTGAGTTTTTAATTCCTGTAACCATTTTAATTGTTGCACTTTTTAATGTGTTTACAGCGGGAAAAGGGGCGCAAAAAGAAAAAGTAGGGATATTGTTTTTGTCTACCTTGTTTTTTGGGTTAATTCACGGATTGGGATTTGCTCGCGAATTTAAAATGCTATTGGGAGATTCTAATAGCAAACTTGAATTGTTAATTGAGTTTGCTTTAGGAATAGAGATTTCGCAAATTATTATTGTGTTTATAGTCTTGTTTTTAGGGTATATAATGCAAACGATATTCAGATTTTCTAAACGCGATTGGATTATGGTAATTTCTTCAATTGTAGTAGGATTTGCAATTCCGATGATACAGAATCGTTTCCCTTTTTAAAAGAAGCTTCAATAGAATGGATTAAATTTTCGTAAAACTTTAACGAACTTGCGTTGTAATTAAAACACGAACCAAGTATCTTCGTTATATTGTTTTGCGTTAAGGATTGCAGTGAAAATCCTTTTGCTTTTTGCAAAAGATTGTAACGTAAAGCCTGACCCGAATTATTAAATTTTTTCTTGTTAAATCACGAAATTTTAAATGAGGGTAACGCCATAATTAAAAAAAATAATAATGCCAGAAAATAAACAACTTAAGTACGATAAAGCTTATTTAAGAATTGCTCAAGAGTGGGGGAAACTATCGTATTGTAATCGTAGGCAAGTAGGAGCGCTTATTGTAAAGGATAGAATGATTATTTCTGATGGATATAATGGTACGCCATCGGGATTCGAGAATTTTTGTGAAGATGATGAAGGGTATACTAAATGGTATGTTTTACATGCTGAAGCAAATGCTATTTTAAAGGTTGCATCGTCTACCCAATCCTGTAAAGGCGCTACGCTTTATATAACCATGTCGCCTTGTAAAGAATGTAGCAAATTAATACATCAAGCTGGTATTGTAAAAGTGGTTTATAGGCAAGGTTATAAAGACGATTCTGGATTAAAATTCTTGCAAAAAGCAGGGATAGAACTTAAACAAATTGAAGATATAGAAGCCTAAATGCCTTATCAAAAAAAATATTTGCCCTTAATTCTTGGCGTTGCAATTGCAGCGGGTATTTTTATTGGAGGTAAGTTAAATTTTGCCGATTCGCCACAACGTTTGTTTACTAAAAACAGTAAAAAAGATAAGCTTAATAGGCTTATTGATTATATTGATTATGATTATGTTGATGATGTTAATACCGATAGTATTGTTGATGTTACAGTAAATGGTATTTTAGAAAATTTAGATCCTCACTCGGTTTATATTCCTAAAGAAGATATGCAACGTGTTTCTGATAATATGAAAGGCGATTTTGTAGGTATTGGTATTCAGTTTTACACCTATAAAGATTCTATTGCAGTTATTAGAACAACCGAAGGAGGTCCTAGTGAAAAAGCAGGAATTAAAAGCGGCGATAGAATTGTTATGGCAAATGGTGATTCGTTATTTGGTGATAAATTAAATGACGGCGAACTATTAAAAAAGCTTAAAGGCACTATAAACTCTAAAGTAGATTTAAAGGTTTTTAGAAAAGGAGAACCTGAACTTTTAGATTTTAAACTTAAACGAGGCAAAATTCCTTTAAAAAGTGTTGATGCCGCTTATATGTTAACTGATGAATTAGGTTATATTAAAATAAATCGTTTTGCAGAAAGTACATATAGAGAATTTAAAAAGGGATTGGATGAATTACAAAGTTTAGGAGCAACCGAAATTGCTTTAGATTTACGCGATAATCCAGGCGGTTTCTTAGATATTGCAGTGCAAATAGTTGATGAGTTTTTAGAAGAGGATAAACTTATATTATTTACTAAAAATAAACGTGGGAATACGGAGAAAAGCTTTGCGACTGATGAAGGTGATTTTGAAGATGGAAAAATTTATGTGCTTATAGATGAAAATTCTGCTTCGGCTAGTGAGATTGTTGCCGGGGCATTACAAGATAATGATAAAGGTACTATTGTTGGGCGTCGGTCTTACGGAAAAGGTTTAGTGCAACACGAAATGGATTTAGGAGATGGTAGTGCGGTACGTTTAACAGTATCTCGTTATTATACGCCAACGGGACGTTCTATTCAACGACCTTATAAAAAAGGACATAAAGATTATTACGACGAATATTTTGAAAGGATTCAAAGCGGTGAGTTATTAGATTCTGAAAAAATTCAAGTGGTAGACTCTTTAAAATATACGACACCTAAAGGAAAAGTTGTTTATGGTGGTGGCGGTATTATACCAGATGTATTTGTGCCTATAGATAACACGATGCACAATGAAACACTTACTTTTTTACAACGTCGTGGTTTTATTGGTTATTTTGTTTTTGAAGAGTTAGAGAAAAGCCGAAATATTTATCAGGATGTTACTAAACAAGATTTTATAGATTCTTTTGAGGTAGATGACGATATGGTATTTGCGTTTCAAGATTATATAAATGTAAGAACCGCTTCTAAAATTACATTTGTAGCCTATCACGAAGAAGTAAAGCAATACCTAAAAGCAACACTTGCAGATCAATTATATGGTAATGATGCGTATCAAGAAATTTTAAATCAGCGCGATATTATGATTGATGAGGTTATTGAGTTGAGTGTTGGTGAAGAGTAATCTATTCTGTAATTTTATCATGCACCTTAGTATGTTTCCCGTTATTCCAAAGTGTTAAAATATCGGTTGCTACATGTGTGCCACTACCAGAACAAATGGCGAATTGGCTACGCCAACCCGCTAATGATCCAGCAACATATAGGTTGTCTTCAATTAAATGGTCTGTATTTTTTAGCCAAATTCGATCTTTTTCAATAGCGGCTCTTGGGTGCGGTTCTATATAGCTTTCAAGCCCTTTAATAGTTAATAAATTAGTATAACCAACGGCTATAACCACAATTTTAGAAGTGTAGATGTTTTTGTTAGTTGTAATTATAAACACGTCACTCGATTTAGATATGTGACTAACTTTCTCTTTGTCTATTTGTTCAATATGAGGATATAAAGTGGCAAGTTGTTTTTTGCCATTTTCTAAAATAGAAGTACCTGTTGTGCCTGGTTCTAATCCTAGAACATTATTAAACAAAGCAGTTTGTAAATGAGATGTTTTTTGATGTGTGATAATGCCAATACGTTTGTTTTTAGCAAAAGCTTTATTTTTTGCAGAACCTAAAACTAATGCACAAGACATACCTGCTGCGCCACCTCCAATAATTAAAGTATCATACATTATTTAAAAAAGATTCTTTGAGGCTATGCCTCGGGTTTCCCTTGATATTGTCATTCCCGCAGAAGCGGGAATCTAAAGTAAAGAATTTTCGTTTTACTTTTTGAATGAAAAGCAAAATTCTTTACTGACGTCCTTTTACTTTTTGTTCAATACGTTTTGAAACTCTTAAAATAGCCATCATTAATATTACGCAAAGAGATGCTACAATAGTAATTAATGCAACGGTACTTTCGCCTTCAAAAGGGTTGTTAAAATCAACTTTAGTAAAGTTAAAAATCATTAGTCCTAAAGCAACGATACTTATTATAATAGTTAGTGTTTTCATGTGTTTTTATTTGTCCTTTTTTAATGGTCTAGATGTTGTATCTAGATTGTCATTCTTCTGTCTGATTGCATTTATAATAGTGAATGTTTCATTTTATACAAGATTAAATAGCGCTTTAATATTATGAGCAAATAATTTAACAGCAATAGCGAGTAAAATAACCCCAAAAACTTTGCGTATAATGTTTATACCATTGGCGCCTAAAAAACGTTCAATTTTCCCAGAAGTTTTTAATACTGTAAAAATAATAATAACATTCATTAAAACCGCAACAATAATATTTTCTGTTCTAAATTCTGCTCTTAACGACAGTAAAGTGGTTAAACTCCCAGGACCAGCAATTAGTGGGAAAGCTAAAGGAAAAATAGAGGCCGTTAGTGCGGTGTGTTCTTCTTGTTTGTATAAGGTAATACCTAAAATCATTTCTAAAGCAATAAAAAATAAGATAAAAGCACCAGCTACGGCAAATGAGTTTACATCAATACCGATAAGATTTAAAATGCTTTTTCCTAAAAATAAGAAAACAATTAAAATAACTCCAGCAATAACTGAGGCTTTTCCGCTTTGTATATGTCCAACTTTTTTTCGTAAATCAATAACAATAGGGATGTTTCCAATAATATCTATTACGGCAAACAGTACCATAAAAGCAGTGAATATTTCTTTAAAATTAAATTGCATTGTTCTGAGCTTTAAATTGTATCGCAGCAAGCTGCACTTCTGTTGATAGTCATTCTCGCTAAAGCGGGAATCTAAGAAAATAATACATCTAAAATAGATGATTTGAAATTTTCGGCAAAAGTAGCTTATTATCTTAATTAAATTCAGCTAAAGTTAACTATTTTTGCTGCTTACAAGATAAGTAATTTATGTTTCAATTAGGGAAAACCATTGTTTCTGAGGATATTATAGAGAAGGATTTTTTATGCAATTTATCTGCCTGCAAAGGCGCGTGCTGTATTGACGGTGATGCTGGAGCTCCATTAGATGCTGATGAAGCTAAAATATTAGAAGCTATTTATCCGAAAGTAAAACCTTTTTTACGAAAGGAAGGTATTAAGGCTATAGAGTCTCAAGGTACTTACGTAACATCTGAAGATGGTGAGTTAGAAACACCTTTAATTAATGGAGCCGATTGTGCATATGTTATTTTTGATGAAAAAAAAGTGGCACTTTGTGCTATTGAAGAAGCATACAATCAAGGTGAAGTGTCTTGGAAAAAGCCTGTGTCTTGTCATTTGTATCCTATAAGAGTTCAGGATTACAGTGAGTTTTCTGCGGTAAATTATCATAAATGGCAAATTTGTGATGATGCTTGTACACTTGGTGAAGAATTAGGAGTTCCAGTCTATAAATTTGTAAAAGAAGCCTTAATTAGGAAATTTGGCGAAGATTGGTATGCAGAATTAGAAAAAGTAGCCAGCTCTAAAAAAAGTTAGCCAACTCTATTTTAAAATTTAAAACAATCTTTAGTTTTTTTGTTCACTTTTGAAAATTAAGAATCCTTGTTTTATAGTGCTTAAGCGGTTTTCGTTAAATGTAAACACTTGATTTTCAGTATATTATTTTGAGTTAAGATTTTTTGTAATTATCAGAAATTGTTAGGTTTTGTTAAAAACTTGTTGACAATGTTTATAACTATGCCTTTCATTTATGGCTACATTTTCCAATCTTTGTTAACCCGAAATCAAAGCAAATTTTCGTTTAATTTTATTCAAAAAAACAGAAACCAATGTCTCAGGCTATAGAACCCATTCTTCAAGAAAACAAAGATCGTTTTGTTATTTTTCCAATTCAACATCATGATATATGGGAGTGGTATAAAAAGCAAGAAGCAAGCATTTGGACTGCTGAAGAAATTGATTTACATCAGGATCTTAATGATTGGAATAATAAATTAAACGATGACGAGCGTTATTTTATTAAACACGTTTTAGCCTTTTTTGCAGCTAGTGATGGTATTGTAAACGAAAATTTAGCAGAAAACTTTGTGTCTGAAGTACAATATTCTGAAGCTAAATTCTTTTATGGTTTTCAAATTATGATGGAAAACATTCATTCTGAAGTGTATTCATTATTAATTGATACCTACGTAAAAGACGATAAGGAAAAAGATGCATTATTTAATGCTATTGAAGTATTTCCAGCTATTAAGGAAAAAGCAGATTGGGCACTTAAATGGATAGATTCTCCAAGTTTTGCTGAACGTTTAATTGCTTTTGCAGCGGTTGAAGGTATTTTCTTTTCTGGAAGTTTCTGCTCGATATTTTGGCTTAAAAAACGTGGTTTATTACCTGGTTTAACGTTTTCTAATGAACTTATTTCTAGAGACGAAGGTTTACATTGTGATTTTGCAGTGCATTTGCATGAAAATCATATTGTAAATAAAGTGCCAAAAGATAGAATTACACAAATATTAACAGACGCATTAGATATTGAGCGTTCATTTATTACCGAATCGCTTCCAGCAAGTTTAATTGGTATGAATGCCAAGTTAATGACACAATATTTAGAGTTTGTAACTGATAGATTATTAGGTGAATTTGGATGTGATAAAGTTTATAACTCAACTAATCCTTTCGATTTTATGGACATGATTTCATTGCAAGGAAAAACTAATTTCTTTGAAAAACGTGTTTCTGAATACCAAAAAGCTGGTGTGCTTAATAAGGAAGAAGATAAAGATAAATTCAGTTTTGATGCCGATTTTTAATTTAAGAGTATCCCATCAAAGTTTGCTTTGATGTTTCCGTTGAAATTGTCATTCCCATGAAGATGGGAATCTGAAAAAAAACGGGAAGAACTCTTTAATTGAAAAACTAAACTAAATACCATTTTATTAAACTTAACCTAAGTAACTGAATTTTAGCTTGCTACCGTAAAAGCTAAAATGTAGAATAAATAACTAACCTTTTTTCTGAAGGTGTATCAGAAAAAAAAATAAAACCGTGTAAAAAATGTATGTAGTAAAAAGAGATGGCAGAAAAGAACAAATCATGTTCGACAAAATTACAGCAAGAGTACGTAAGTTATGTTACGGATTAAACGAATTGGTTGATCCTTTAAAAGTAGCTATGCGTGTTATTGAAGGACTTTATGATGGTGTTACCACTAGTGAACTAGATAATCTTGCGGCAGAAATTGCTGCAACTATGACTACTGCACATCCAGATTATGCACGTTTAGCAGCGCGTATTTCTGTTTCTAATTTACACAAAAACACTAAGAAAACCTTTAGTGAGGTTATGGAAGATTTACATAAATATGTAAATCCAAGAACAGGTAAAGAAGCACCTCTTTTAGCAGATGATGTATATGAAGTGATTATGGCTAATAAAGAACGCCTAGATTCAACTATTATATACAATCGCGATTTTGGTTATGATTATTTTGGTTTTAAAACATTAGAACGTTCATATCTTTTGAAATTAAATGGACAAATTGCTGAACGTCCACAACACATGCTTATGCGTGTTTCAATAGGAATTCATTTAAATGATTTAGATGCTGCTATTGAGACTTACGAACTCATGTCTAAAAAATATTTTACACACGCTACACCAACATTATTCAATTCGGGTACACCAAAACCGCAAATGTCTTCATGTTTCTTACTTACAATGAAAGAAGACAGTATTGATGGGATTTACGATACATTAAAACAAACGGCTAAAATAT
This sequence comes from Flavobacteriaceae bacterium HL-DH10, assembly GCA_031826515.1. Classification (NCBI taxonomy): domain Bacteria; kingdom Pseudomonadati; phylum Bacteroidota; class Flavobacteriia; order Flavobacteriales; family Flavobacteriaceae; genus Thalassobellus; species Thalassobellus suaedae. The sequence continues at coordinate 1,884,697 of CP134536.1, forward strand.
CACAATCTGCAGGAGGAATAGGTTTAGCTATTCATAATGTGCGTGCTACAGGAAGTTATATTGCAGGTACTAATGGAACAAGTAATGGTATTGTTCCTATGCTACAGGTATTTAATGATACGGCGCGTTATGTAGATCAAGGAGGAGGAAAACGTAAAGGAAGTTTTGCTATTTATATAGAAACTTGGCATGCCGATATTTTCGATTTTTTAGATTTAAAGAAGAATCATGGAAAAGAAGAAATGCGTGCTCGTGATTTATTTTATGCGATGTGGATTTCAGATTTATTCATGAAACGTGTAGAGGAAGATGGTCCTTGGACGTTAATGTGTCCAAATGAATGTCCAGGAATGGATGAAACACATAGTGAGGCTTTTGAAGCTTTATATTTAAGATATGAAGCCGAAGGAAAAGGTCGTAAAACAATTAAAGCACGTGAACTTTGGGAAAAAATATTAGAATCTCAAATTGAAACAGGTACACCTTATATGTTGTATAAAGATTCGGCTAACCGTAAATCTAATCAGCAAAATCTAGGAACCATTCGTTCTTCAAATTTATGTACTGAGATTTTAGAATATACGTCGCCAGACGAGGTTGCTGTATGTAATTTAGCTTCTATAGCGTTACCAATGTTTGTTAAAAACGGGGAGTTCGATCATAAAGAACTATTCCGTATTACAAAACGTGTTACTAAAAATTTAAATAGAGTTATTGATAGAAATTACTACCCTGTTAAAGAGGCAGAAAATTCTAATATGCGCCATAGACCAATTGGTTTAGGAGTTCAAGGATTGGCAGATACATTTATTCAACTGCGTATGCCTTTTACTAGTGATGAAGCTAAAAAATTAAATCAGGATATTTTTGAAACGCTTTATTATGCTGCTGTAACAGCAAGTATGGAAGAAGCTAAAGCAGATGGTCCATACCAAACTTATGAAGGTTCTCCTATAAGTAAAGGCGACTTTCAACATAACCTTTGGGGGTTAAATGATGCCGATTTAAGTGGTAATTGGGATTGGGAAAAACTACGCAAACAAGTCCTTAAAAACGGTGTGCGTAACTCCTTATTAGTAGCGCCAATGCCTACAGCATCAACGTCTCAAATACTAGGTAACAACGAATGTTTTGAACCCTATACATCTAATATATACACACGTCGTGTATTATCTGGTGAGTTTATTGTAGTTAACAAACATTTACTTGAAGATTTAGTAGAGTTAGGTTTATGGAATGAAGGTTTAAAACAAGATATTATGAGGGCTAATGGTTCGGTACAAGGTATCGATATCATTCCTCAAGATATAAAAGACCTATATAAAACGGTATGGGAGTTAAGTATGAAAGATATTATAGATATGTCTCGCCAACGAGGCTATTTTATAGATCAATCGCAATCACTTAATTTATTCTTAGAAGGCGCAACGATGGCTAAGTTAACATCAATGCATTTCTACGCATGGAAAAGTGGCTTAAAAACAGGTATGTATTACTTACGTACTAAAAGTGCTGTAGATGCTATTAAATTTACTTTAAGCACCACTAAAAAAGAAGAACCAGTAGCTGAGGTTGTAGAAGTTAATGATGTTGCAGTACAACAACAAGAAGCAAAGAAGCAGAAATTAGCGGTTCAAAACGCTGCTAAATTTGCAAAGCAAAATACACCAGAAATAGAGCCTATGACTGCAGAAGAAATGAAAGCGCTTATAGCTCAAGCCAAAGAAGCAGAAGGTGATGATTGCTTAATGTGTGGATCATAAAATAGATATTGGGTTTGTTCCCTCGAAAGGGGGAACCCCAAATTTTTAGAAAAGCATCTCGTAAGGGGTGCTTTTTTGTATTAAAAATACTATATTTATATTCAAACTTAAAAACTAATGTTAGATAATACAATACAAATAACCGAAGATGTTTTAGCTAGCAAAAACATGCGTTTCGTAAATTATATAATAGATTTAGTAGCTCAGTATGCTATTATTTATAGTTTGGCATATTTGTTTTTTTATATTGGAGAGTTTACGGGGTATTATGGATTAGCGGACTTTTGGAATGGTTTATCTAACATTGAAGATTATATAGTGTCTTATACTATTATGTTTATTTACTTTTTTTTAATGGAAGCATTTACTTTTAGAACTTTAGGTAAATATGTAACTAAAACGAAAGTTGTTCTAGATGATGGCCAAGACCCAACTTATCAAGATGTTTTAAAAAGAAGTTTTTGTAGAATGATTCCCTTTGATGCCTTGTCTTTTTTAGGTACTATAGGGAAAGGTTGGCACGATTCTATTTCTAGTACGTATGTAGTTGATATTGGTAGGTTTGAAGCTAAAAAGAAATCCTTTAGTGAATTAGATCAAATAGGTGTTTCTCAAGACATATAATTTTAACAGTATACGACCAAAAACAAAAAAGCATCCTAAATAGGATGCTTTTTGTATATCAATAAATTCAATTTATAATTTAATCTAAAATATCATTTTTCGTAACAGTATTATCATTTTCAGACATCAAGGCGAAAAATTTGTTGATGTTTGGAAGAATAATAATTCTTGTACGTCTGTTTTTAGATCTGTTTTCAGATGAATCATTAGCTGCAATAGGTTGGTAACTACTTCTACCGGCTGCAATTAATTTTTCTGGAGCTACATTGTATTTTTCTTGTAGTTTACGAACAACAGATGTCGATCTTAATACACTTAAATCCCAGTTGTCTGCAATATTTGCAGTTTTTATAGTTCTAGAATCTGTATGACCTTCAACCATAACATCTAAACTAGGTTCAGAATTAATAACGTCGGCTAATTTTTGTAAAATATTATCTGCCTTAGAACTTAATCTATAGCTTCCAGTATTAAATAACATATTGTCAGCGATAGAAATCATAACCACTGTTTCATTAATATTAACAGCAAAATCGTCATTTTCATTCATGTTGCTTTCGTTAATCGTTTTTTCAAGATTAAAAGCAACAGCTAAATTCATAGAATCTTTAAGTGTTTTAGCTTGATTCAATTTGTTAGCATCAACGTTTTTTAACGTTTCGCGCATTTTTACTTTAGTATCATTTGATATTACAGCAACATTACCAACAACATCTAATTTGGTGTCATTCTCTTGTTTAAGAGTTGCTATTTTAGAGTTGTAAACACTTACTCTAGCTTGAATTTTATCAAACTTAGCTTCTAAATCTTCCTTAGCAACTTTTGTTTTTTGTAATTCACTCTTAATTTCTCCATTTTCTTGCTGTAAGGCTACATATTTCTTTTTTGAAACACAAGAGATTGTAAAAATTGTAACTAATAATAAAATCGAAATTTTCTTCATAATAATAACTTTAGGTTTATATCATTTACGTAATGAAACCCAATATAGATTATAAAGTATTTGATTTTTTTTTACTACTATTTATATTGGCATAGATAAGCCGTTTGTTCGGATACTTTTACATCAAATTTTTCATTAGCATCAATCTCATAAGCTTCACCTGCTTTGAAAGTTTTCCAATGAGATGCTCCTGGTAATTTAACGTGCATTTCACCTTCAATTACTACCATCGTTTCGTGTTTAGAAGTGCTAAATTCGTATTCGCCTGCTTCCATAACACCAATGGTAGATTTTCCTGTTGCCGATGTATAACCTAAAGATTTTACATTCCCTTCAAAATATTCGTTTGTTGAAATCATAAATAGTTTTTTCATGGTAAAAATACTATATTTAAATTTAAATACTATAATTATATATGATAAGAAAGTCTTTTTTCTTTGGACTTTTAATTTGTTTGGGTGTTATCCTTTATTTAAATCCAAATTTTAAAACAATTTCAGCAGGAGTTGCAATACTGCTTTTTGGAATGATAATGTTAGAAGAAGGTTTTAAAGTTTTTACTAAAGGACCATTACAAAACATCTTAAAAAAGACCACAAATAAACTTTATAAGAGCATTACTGCTGGAGCCTTATTAACAGCATTAATACAATCTAGTTCATTGGTTTCTGTTATTACCATATCATTTATTAGTGCTGGATTAATTACATTGGCAGAAGGTTTAGGATTAATTTTTGGTGCAAATATTGGCACAACCGCTACTGCTTGGTTGGTTGCTGGTTTTGGACTTAAAATAAAAATATCGGCATTAGCAATGTCTATGCTTGTTTTTGGAATTATATTTTCATTTCAAAAAAAGCCATCTTTTAAAGGTATTGGAAATGTTTTAGCAGGATTAGGTTTTTTCTTTCTTGGGATTCATTACATGAAAGAGGGCTTTGATGTTTTTAAGGAGTATATAGATTTATCAGAATACGCTGTTTCTGGATTTCTAGGGGTGTTAATTTATACTGGATTAGGGATAATTATTACAACCGTTTTACAATCTAGTAGTGCTACTTTGGCATTAATATTAACAGCTTTATCCGTAGGACAGATAGAGTATGAAAACGCATTAGCTTTAGCTATTGGTGCTAATATTGGCACAACCATAACAGCAGTTTTAGGAGCACTTAGTGCAAATAGTGCAGGAAAAAGACTGGCAACTGCACATTTTATTTTTAATGGTATTACAGGCTTGGTAGCCATGACTTTTATATACCCTCTGTCAAGATTAGTAAATAGCTTATCGGAAATATTATATATTTCTACAACAAATTACACTTTAAAGCTTGCATTATTTCATACCATATTCAATGTTTTAGGAGTACTTTTAATGTTACCTTTCATTAAGCGTTTAGAACGCTTTTTATTGCGGTTTTTTAAAGAGAAAATTAATAAGGATGTTGATGAACCCAAATACCTTAATCCCGCGGTATTAAAATTTCCTGGATCTGCTATTTCAGCATTGGTAAAAGAATCACAATATTTATATAAAAATAGTGTATTCGAAATCGTTTCTCATGCCTTAAATATTCATAGAGAAGACATAAAGTCTGAAGAAAATCTTAAAACAATTATTAAAAAATCTAATATTGATTTTAAGACTGATATTCAAGATTTATACTATAAAAAGGTTAAAACCATTTATGGCGAAATTATAAAATATGCTTCAATTGCTCAGAGTACATTGAGTTTAACTAATAAACAAATTAAAGCCATTACGGATATTAAAATTGCGAACCGAAAAATGGTAGAAATAATTAAAGATGCTAGAGAGTTAAATAAAAATATATCATTAGTTTTAAATATGGATAACCAATATTTACAAAACGAATATGATAATTATAGAAAAAAATTAACGAAAGTATTAAGAGTTATTTATTTGTTTAGAACTGAAGAAAATAATGCAGAAAAATATGATGCAAAATTAAAACAGTTAAAGAAAAATGCCAAGTTGAACATCAGGCAAAGTAACAAATCTATTGATAGATTAATAAGAAAAAATTTAATCACGGCCGAAATGGCTTCGTCATTATTTAATGATTATACTAATGTAAATGACATGATTAAAAAATTAATTGATGTTGCCGAATTATTATACGGCAAGGTAGATTCATTAATAGAAGATAATGTGAAAAACTAAAAAACACTTATCAGTAAATAGTTTTACCGATAAGTGTTTTTAATAATATCTATTCTCTTTTTTAGTATTATCTCAACTATTAGCGTTTGGAGTTTCAGTATCTAATATAGTTGCAGGCTTTACCGAAGCGTCATGTGCATTATCGTAAACTTCTAAAAGATTCATTGTCGCATTTAATAAATCCTTTGTTTCAAGTAAAATACTAAAATATAAGGTTGTATTTTTTGGACTAGATTCTTCGTTACGTGTGCGTTCTACTTGTTTTTGTATTTTGTCCGTTACTAAAGAAATTATTTCTGATTTTCTACTTAAAATATTTCCAATTTCTTCAAAAGATCTAGTGTCGAATGCATTTTTAGTATTATTAAATAATATTTCAAAGCGAGCATCAACTTCTTTAAGCTCTTTTATTTGATTGAATTTTAATTTTTTATGATTGTTGTTTACGTGTTTATGACTTACTTTAGAAATGTACTCTAAAGATTGTGTAATATCTTGTAAGTAGCCTAAAATGTTAATATAAAAATCACTAGCTCCAATACTGGATTCATCTAAATTTTTGATGAAATAGAAAACATTATCTCTTAAATCATCAACCTCGGTAGACAATTTAACTATTTGTTTATTATTCTTTTTTAATAGTGATAAATCTTGTTTTGCAAGGCCATTTATAGAATTAGTGTAAATTTTATTGCCTCTTTTTATAACATTTGCAATATTGTTAGCACTCTCTGCAATAACACCTTGAACAGAACTACTTTCTGCTTTTGTTAAGCTATCTTCAGCTTTTACTTGTTTACTCTTTTTATTATGTGCAACATAACTTCTTATTAGTAAAGCAAAAGCAATTACTAAAAGAATAGGGAACATAACAGTAATATTCAAGTTTAATAAATAAGCTACTAAAGCAGCAGCCGAAAAAGCACTAAAGGCAGTAAAAAACCAACCTCCAATAACATTTAATACTCCAGCAACTCTGTAAACAGCGCTTTCTGCACCCCAAGCTCTATCTGCTAAAGAAGTACCCATGGCTACCATAAATGTAACATAAGTAGTAGAAAGTGGTAGTTTGTATGATGTTGCGATAGAGATTAAAACAGCAGCAACCATTAAATTTACAGCAGCCCGAACTAAATCGAAAGCAGGTAATTCAAGTTTCTTGTCTTTAGATATTGCTATTACAGGTACTTCAAATTGTTTTTCAATTTTTGCTTGCCATGATTTTGGTAGCATATATGATGACATTTGAGACATTAATATAGCAGATCTAACAAATCCTCGTGATAAAAAATTAGGTTGAAAACGCTCTTTAGTTTCTCCTTGACTTGATAAATCTAAGGATGTTTTTACTACATTTTTAGCTTTTGTAGAAAACCATAGAGTTAATACCATAACCATACCTGCAGCAAATAATAACAAGTTATTTGTTGGCACTTTTGCTGCTAGTACATCCATTGGGAATTCAGATGCAGAAACACCTGATGCTGTCCAAGCTAAAAACGAATTATAAGCGGCAACAGGTACGCCAATAAAGTTTACTAAATCGTTTCCTGAAAAAGCTAAGGCTAAAGCAAAGGTACCTACGATAATAATTAATTTATAAATATTTGTTTTAGTAAATGCAATTAACGCATAAGATAATAGAGACCAAAAAATGGAACTAATTAATACAATTGGTAATACTTGATTTTCTAAAAAGTCTGTCATTGTTCCTCCACCAAGAATATCAAAAGATTCTTTTGCGTAAGATGTTCCTTTTAAACCTTTCATAAAAATGAAATAGGTAATGGCTGTTAAAGCAAAACCACCAAATAAAGCACCTACCCAGTTAGCCTTTTTTTCAAAATTATAAGATAATAGTAATCTTGAAACCCATTGAACCAAGGCGCCAATGGAAAAAGCGACGACTACCGAGAGTAGTATTCCAAAAATAATGAGTGAGGCTTTTGATGTATTTATATAGTTAATAACATCTCCAAATTCTCCGCCATCATGACCTATTTTAATTAAGGCCATAGCAACTGCAGCTCCAAGTAATTCGAATACAATAGATACTGTTGTAGATGTAGGCATACCTACTGAATTAAAGAAATCAAGCAATAATATATCTGTTATCATGACTGCCATGAAAATAATCATGATTTCATCAAACATAAATTCGCCAGGGTTAAAAATACCCTTTCTTGCTACTTCCATCATGCCACTTGAAAAAACGGCTCCTATGGCTACACCTAAACTAGCAACTATCATGATAGTTTTAAATGATATGGCTTTGGATCCAATAGCAGAATTTAAAAAGTTTACAGCATCGTTGCTTACACCAATAACTAAATCAGCTATTGCTAAAATGGCTAAGGCAATGATCATGTATAAATAAATATTATCCATAGGTCTTAATTGTAAAAGGTCTGCAAATATCATGACAATATATGATTAAAATGTTATGTAATTGTTATATTATAAAAAATTAAAAGTGGATATCAAAACCTAATCTGAAGGTGATATTATCCTTGTTTCCGTCTAGAGTTGTATAACTAATGTCACTTTGTACTTTTAGTTTATGTCCTACTATAAATTTGTTTATGCCAAGCGTATATTGTTCTGTTGGTAATGCGCCAGTAACATTTTCGTAATTTAGAGTAGTAAAACGTGCCGCTATTTCATAGTTACTTTTAAATAAATAACCAGCTTGTAAGTTTAAAGCGTTACCTGTTAAAACAATATCTCCAGTAGGAGTTGTTCCATCTAACTCTGTTGCAACTTCATCATTAGCTGTTCTTTTTGCATATTCGCCCATAAAAGAAAAGCCATTATATTTAAACATAGCATCAGCAAAAATGGTGGTTTGATCTGTTTCGTATATAGAACCATCAGTTCTAATCATATAATCACCTGCAAAGCCTCTTTCTCTTACAGCATCTTGATTGTAGTTATAGGTAAATCCTAACATTAATTTTGGTTTTTCTTCACGTTTCAAGTCAGATTGAAAGTAATCCCCCTTAGATTTAAAGGTTCCAAAAGGAAGAAACTCTATTCGACCAGTATATTGTAAACCGCCTTCATTTCCTTCGGTTACATTACGTCCTTCTCCTTGAGAGATTGCGAATTTTTCACGCATTAAAAAGTTCCCACCTAAATTTGATTTATGACGAAGTTGAATACCTAAGTCACGATCTATATTAAAGCGGCTGTTTAATAACGAACGATCTATTAATTGAAGATTAGCGGAAGACACCACACGTTCTACGTTTCCTGGTAATTTTGTTTGTCCTGCCCAAAGTTCCCAGTTTTTTGCAAAACTCCACATAATTACAGCATCTAAAATATAGCGCGGTGTATTTCTGTTAAACTGATTGGCACCTGATATATCTCTATTAGATAAGCCTAACTCTAATTTGTATTTTAATTTAGGGCTATAAGCAAAACCATCAAATTTTAAACGTGCACGACGAACAATAAAGTTATGATCTGGACTTCCGTATTGGTTACCGTCATGATCCCAAGAAGACATAGATCTAACTTGAAAACGAGGTGCAAATTTCACACTAAAAGAGCTGTCTTTTGCAGTAAAATTGATTAATCCTTTACCAAATGATGTGTCGCTGATTTCTTGTGCATTTAAGGAAGTAATTGCAAGCAGAATTGCTGCAACAAGCGTAAATTTAAGTTTCATTGTATTTATTAGTTTTTGTCGCTGCAAAGAACTAAAACCAATGTTAACTTAATGTTTCCAAATGATTAATTTTATAACAAAAAAAGACTGCCTTGGCCTAAGGCAGTCTCATTAGAAATCATGATAATGTAGTCGACAAAAACTAATAGATTATATGAAATACTAATTGTTTGTCTTAAGACTTTACAAATATCAGAGATATAGGTAATCTTAATGTAACCTCAATATTAAGTAATTATTAATATTCCAATGTTAAATCTTTATATGTAAAATGCTTAAGTACAGTCGGTTGTGTTTTCAATGTTAAATTAATGTTATGTGAATGTTGCTTAAATATTAAGGAATATGTATCTTTGATATATAATGTTAAATCCCCCATAATTATGAAGAAGTTTATTTTATTTTTTGCCTTTTTAATTACTGTGGTATCTTTTGGTCAACAAAAGAGAGATTTAAAACTTAATAAAGAAACCAATTTAATTGATGTTGTTTATTATCATGACAATGGAGAAGTAAGCCAAACAGGGTCTTACACTACAGATGGTAAATTACAAGGTAAATGGTTAAGTTTTAACGCAGAAGGTAAAAAAACAATTTCGGGAAATTATGATAATGGAAAAAAAGTCGGCAAGTGGTTTTATTATACTAATGAAACTATTAAAGAAGTAGATTATAATGCCAATGTTATTGCTGGTTTAAAAGAAACAGACGCTAAAGGCGGAAATGATTTTTAAGCTGAATAAAGGCATAAAAAGAAAAAGCATCCCTAATGGGATGCTTTTTCTTTTTTATATAAACTTTCTTTTCTATTAAAGGAAAGCCATTTTTTTATATTATAAGCTAGCGTTTCTCCATGTCCAAGTAGAAATATCAACTTTTGTACCTGTGTTATATGCATCTGTAGTAGTAGCTGCATTACCATCAATGATTACATTGGCAAGTGGACCATCATCTTTCATGTCAATGTTTTTATCATAACCTTCTAAGTAAAGGTTCGTGATAGTACCACCAGATTGTTTCTTAAATTGTAAAGCAGTTCCTCCTACTGTAGAAATAGCAGTTACATTTACAAACTTTGGATTTCCATTATCTTTATCTCCTTCAAAGGCTGTAGAGAAATCAGCTAGAGTATGGGAAATATAAGCATTGGTTACAGTGCCATTCCATCCTTCAGTCCAGTCAATAGCATCATCAAAATTATTTTCTAAGTAGATGTTAGTTACAGAAACAGTCCCTCCAAAGAATTCAATACCATCATCTTCACCATCAATTACAGAAATGTTTTCTAAAGTTGTTCCAGAACCAACAGCATATAGTGACACACCGTTGTATTGAGATTCAGAGTTAATTTGAGCTCCTGTGCCTTTAAGTACTAAGTAAGTAACAGAACCAGAACTTTCAGTATCGTTAGTGCCTCCATAAATGAATCCACCAATTTCAGCCTTAGCATTAACACCTGCAGTAGTAGTAGCGTTTCCACAAATTGTTAATCCACCCCAGTCTCCTGTATTAGCATCTGCCGAAGAAATAACAACTGGATTAGTAGCAGTTCCTTGAATATCTATTTCACCACCTTGTAAAACAGCAATATAAACTCCTGTGCCACCATCTCTAGCAGTAATTTTAGTTCCAGCAGGAATTGTTAATTTTGCACCACTTTGTACAATATAAGAAGAGTTAAGTGTGTAATTTACTGATGCGTCTAAAGTTACATTACCAGTAACAGCACCTTGTAATAAACTGCTCTCAAAAGAAATATCTGAACTTACCCATGGGAAATCATCAGCAGTTATAGTAGGAACAGCAGTCGTGTTTAGAGCAAAATCAAAAATACTTTCGTCTACATCTGGAGTAGTATCGTCATCTTCAACCATTGCTACAGGTGTATAGCCATCATTAAAAATTACACTTGAAGTTGGAGCACCATCTTTCATGTTTAAATCTAAATCATAACCTATTAAAGTTAGACCATCAATTGTACCACCAGATGTTAATTTGAATTGTAAAGCAGTACCACCAACTGTTGAAACAGCAGTAATGTTATTGAATTTAGGGTTACCATTATCTTTATCACCTTCAAAAACTGTAGAGAAACCTTCTACTAATGCACTTGTATGTGTGATATATGCATTAGTAACAGAGCCATTCCACCCTTCAGTCCAATCGATAGAATCATCCCAGTTATCCTGTAGGTATAAATTAGAAACAGAAACGGTTCCACCAAAAAACTCAACACCATCGTCTTCTCCATTAATTACAGCAACATTATCAACTAAAGTACCAGAACCAACAGCATAAAAAGATATCCCATTATATTGAGAATCTAAACTAATTTGAGCACCAGTACCAACAATTTGTAAATATCTTATAATACCAGAACTATCAGTATCATCAGTACCTCCATAAATAAAACCTCCAACTTCTGCCTGTGCATTAGCACCTGCAGTAGTAGTTGCTTTACCACATAAAGTTAAGCCTCCCCAATCCCCAGGGTTACCATTTGCAGATGACATAACAACTGGATTTCCAGGTGTACCATTAATATTTATTTGACCTCCCATTAATACAGCTATATAAACATCTGTACCACCATTATCGGCAAGGATTTTGGTTCCTGCAGGAATGTTTAATGTTGCACCGTTATCAATAATAAACGATCCTGTTAAGCTATAAGCAGTACTTGCAGAGAGTATATAGTCTTCTTTTAAAGTTCCTTTTAAAATACCAGCTTCTAAGTTAGCTATAACTTCCGTATTTTCTTTACCTATTGGATTTGGATCTTCAGAATCACAACTGGTTAATGTAATGGCTGCAAATACTGCGGCTATTCCAAAAAATTTTACAAATACATTCTTCATTTTAATTTTTTATTTAAGTTTTATAATCAATATTTTGTTGCACAAAGAAAACAGATTTATGTTTCCTTCTGTTTAATTAAATATTAAGCATAAGTTACCTTTCAATATGAAAATCTTTCTTATGTTAAGTAAGTGTTAATAGTAGTTTAATAGGATAAATCGATTAAAAATAAACCATCCTTAACATATAATGTAGAGGATGGTTTTAAGTATTTTAATCCTATAAAAGATTTAATAATTTATGTGTTTCGATTTTAGAAATCGTACTTCAAACTTAAATTTAATTGGGCTCCTTTTTTATAGGATAAAACCACTTTATTAGTTTCAACACTTGTATTAATATCTCTTATTAATTGTTTTTGTTGAATGTCTGGATTTAGTAAATTTCTACCTACTAATTTAAGTTGTAATTTTTCGGTTAGCATTTTGCTTACTACTAAGTCTAGAGTAAAGAAGCCTTTTTCAATTATTTCATCATTATATAATACAGCACTGTTACTAAAATCTTCAGGAGATCCTAAGGCAAAAACCTTATCAGAAGAATAATTTCCAGTTAATGTAGCATTAAATTCTTTTTTAGTTTGACTATTATAACTTAAAGAACTGTTTAAAATTAAATCTGAAGCACCTTGTAAATCAGATTCTGTTACATTTTTATATTGAAACTCTTCTAATAAATCTTGGTTAAACCACATTTTGGTTATGTTGGTGTTGAAGTCTAAAATATGTTCTTCATCTTCATTTTTAATAAGCCCTAATCTTGCTTCTAATTCTACACCAAATACAGTAGCTTTTTCCCCAGTATTTGAATATTGAAATATTCCTGAAGAGCCTCTGGTTTGTGCTAAGTTAATAGGTCTTTTAATGTCTTTGTAAAAAGCTGTAGCAGAAAATAATTGACCTTTGCTAGGAAAAAATTCATACTTTAAATCGGCATTAAAAACATCCGACTTTTCTAAATTAGGATCTCCACTAGTAACACGACCAGTTGGTGATACATATTCAAATGGTGCTAATTCTTTAAACTCAGGTAAGGTTTGTGTTAAACTTGAAGCAAAACGAACTGCATGCTTTTCGTTTAACTCATATTTTAAGTTTAAACTTGGGTAAAGTTCAGAATATTCTTTTTTGATAGACCCTACACGCCCCACAAAATTGGCAACATCCCATAGTACGTTTAATTCATCTCGTTCAAATCTTACACCTGCATTACCTGAAAACTTTGCACCAAAATGAAAATCTAAATTGGCGTAACCAGCCATAATGTTTAAGTCGGCTTCATATCTATCTGCATCTCTTTCTCTTAAAACTAAACCGTTATCAAAATTGTCTGCTGTAAAAGTTTGAGAAAATTGATCTATAGATGGTACTTGAAAACCTCTTGCTCTTACACCAATAAATAACGAACTAAATACACGGTCTTTTTGGCGATAGTCTGCTCCAAAATTTAATTTGAATGGGTGGTTTTCATCCTCATCTAATGTGCCGAAAGAAATCGCATCATTAATATAGGCATTGTATTCTGTGTCTTCAATTTTTTGATTAGACTTTCTTTGTTGAAAATCTCCAACGTGGGCATATTGTACGGTGTTTGCATCCAATATGTTTGCTTCGTTTCTAATTCTATTTGGTTCTTGAGCTAAAACATAGTTGTAACCAGCTGCCCAAGTTAGTTTATTGTTTTCTGTTATATTATGATCACCTTCTATTTGATTTACTAATAAAATAGTTTGTTTAAAATTTTGATCTCTTACAAAAGCACCATCTTCTTGCGGATCTTGATCGAATACATAACCTTCACCATTTCTACCTTGTTCGTAAACATTATCGTTACTTGTATTAACAGATAAACTACTAATTTTAAGTTTATGATTATCATTTAACTTCAATCCTAAATTAACATAACCCGTAGTGTTTGTTTTGGTATTAAAAGATTCGGTATCTGTAAATTCGTTGTCTAAGATGTTTGAACGGTAACTTCTAAAAATACCTTCTTGATATTGGTGTGTTTTAGAGTGAGAACCCGCAACAAATACTTTTAGTTCTTTACCTAGTACATTAAACTTCTGTGCTCCAGAAAGTGAGATGCCGTAATTTCCAGTGTTTTTTTCTTTAAGAGGATCCCAGCTTTGTCTGGTAATTAAGTCTACTAAGGCGTATTCTTTTTTGTGAAAGCCTAAAGTTACATCTTCTGTTGCTACACTTCTTTTAAAAGACCCATCTAAACCTAAAACATTGATGTTGTATCCAGAGTTTAAATTAATAGAAGCTCCTTTTTTAGAATATCCTTTAGAAGTAATATCAACGTTCCCTGATGTTTGGTCTGCGTAGCTAGATGTTGTATACGTTTTACTAATCCCAACATTTTCAATCATATTCGTTGAAAATAAATTAAGATTGATGTTTTTATTATTTACATCGTCAGAAGGTATTGGTAAACCGTTCATTGTAGTTGATAAATATCTATCACCTAAACCTCTTATGTAAATATCTCCAGACCCTTCACTTTTAGTAACACCAGAAATTTTTGTGGTTGCAGATGCAGCATCAGAAACACCAATTTTAGACAAACGCTCTGCCCCAATACTTTCTTTAATAACTACCGCTTTCTTCTGTTCTAATAATAAAGCTGTTTCACTTTCTCTTTTTGTTGTAGTTGTAATTACAACTTCATCTAAAGAGGCTGCACTTGCACCCATTGGCACATTTACTTCTGTTATTTTTCCAGCAATAATTGTTACAGGTATTTCTTGAGTTTCGTAACCTACAAAGCTAAATATTAATGTATACTCTCCAGCGTTAAGATTTTCAAAAGTATATAACCCATCAAAATCTGAAGTTGTTCCTGTTGTTGTGCCTTTAATTAAAACATTAGCAAATGCTAAAGGTTCATTATTGTATTCTTTGTCGATTAACTTACCAGACACAGAACCAGTGTTTTGAGCATATGAAATTGTTGCCGAAACAAACAGTAACAATAGTGTGATTTTTTTCATTCTTTTTAGTTTTTATCTCCGGCAAAGAACGAAACACTATGTGAATAGAGTGTTATCTATAGATTAAAGAACTGTCATAAAAGTGTTAGATAAATGTTACCTTATTGCTGTTTGATTTCTTAATTAGTTACAATTAATTAACATTAAAAACCAAAAGGTTTTCTAATAAAAATTATAGATAATGAAAGTTAGATATAAAAGTAATATAGTTGCTTTACTTATATTCTAATACGTATTGTAAAAAAAGAAGAACTAATAAACAGTTTAATTATTGAGCAGTAGTCGTTTTAGGATCAGAATCTGCGCTAGCCATAACTAGAGCTAAATCATTTAAAGAAATGCTGCTAGCAGCTAAAGATAATTTTACTTCAGAAGGCTCGTTAGAATCAACATGAACATCAATTTCTTGAGATTCATACCCAACAAAGCTGCAAACTAGAGTGTAGTCGCCATCTTCTAAGTTTTCAATAACAAATAAACCAGTTAAGTCTGTGTCTGATTTTATAGAGGTTCCTTTAACTAAAACACTAGCAAGGACTAAAGGCGAGTCATTCATTTCTTTGTCTAGCACTTTACCAACAATTAATCCAGTATTTTGCCCAAAGGAAAATATGGTAAAAAGAAATAAAGAAATGTATATTAAATGTTTCATTTTAGTTTGCTATAAATATCACAACAAAGAAAAAGATTACTAAATAAGCATGTGTTACTAAAAGGTTAATGATTTATAATTAAAATGTTACCTTAATGTTAACAGATAAGAGTTTAAAATTTGATGGTTTAAGTCAAATTTAAAAGCTTTCTTTTTATTGAATTTATTTATCTTGCCAACACTTAATAAATTACTATGAACTGGGAACAACTATTATCTTTAAAACGTTTTGGCGATACCAATAAACGTATACGAAAAGAGCAAGACGAAACACGTTTAGGATTTGAAGTTGATTACGATAGAATCATTTTTTCATCAGAATTTAGAAGTCTACAAGATAAAACGCAGGTTATCCCATTATCTCAAACCGATTTTGTGCATACGCGTTTAACTCATAGTTTAGAAGTTAGTGTCGTTGGTCGTTCATTAGGACGATTAGTTGGGAAAAAATTGTTAGAAAAACATCCACATTTGCAACGTGTTCATGGGTATCAAGCGAACGATTTTGGAGCTATTGTGGCAGCAGCGGCATTGGCACATGATATTGGAAACCCGCCTTTCGGGCACTCTGGAGAAAAAGCTATTGGCGAATTTTTTAAAACGGGAGAAGGAAGTCAATATGAAGAACAATTAACAGCAAAGGAATATCAAGATTTATGTGATTTTGAAGGGAATGCTAACGGATTTAAAATTTTAACAGAAAGTAGAGCTGGTAGAATTGGTGGCTTACGTTTAAGTTATGCAACACTAGGTGCCTTTACAAAGTACCCAAAAGAGTCGCTTCCTAAAAAACCAACAACACATATTGCCGACAA
This sequence comes from Flavobacteriaceae bacterium HL-DH10, assembly GCA_031826515.1. NCBI lineage: Bacteria > Pseudomonadati > Bacteroidota > Flavobacteriia > Flavobacteriales > Flavobacteriaceae > Thalassobellus > Thalassobellus suaedae. Next base: position 1,901,206 of record CP134536.1, read on the forward strand.
AAAATATGGTTTTTTTCAAAGTGAAAAAGAGGCTTATAAAGATATCGCTAAAGAATTAGGTTTATTAAAGCGAAGTGATGCAGCTATTAGTTACGCGCGTCATCCGCTCGCATTTTTAGTAGAAGCAGCCGACGATATTTGTTATACCATTATCGATTTTGAAGATGGTATTAATTTGGGGTTAATTCAAGAAGAGTTTGCTCTTGAATATTTGTCGAAAATAATAAGAGATACCATTAAACCAGAAAACTATTATGCCCTTTCAACTAAAGAAGACCGTATCGGGTATTTACGTGCTCTAGCCATTGGAACGCTTATTAACGAAGCAGTCGATATTTTTATGAAACATGAAGATGCTATCTTAAATGACGATTTCGATTGTGCTTTACTTGACAAAAGTAAATACGAAGCACAAATAAACGATATTCTAAAAATTAGTATAGAAAATATATATCAGTCTACTGAGGTTGTCGATAAGGAAATTGCAGGCTATGGTGTTATTAATACCTTGTTAAACACCTATACCAATGCTGTAAATAATTGTTATAATAATACGGCTTCCAATTACGATAAACTAATTATAAAGGGCTTACCGAAGTCAATAAAAATAGAAAATAGCAGTTTATACGAGCGATTATCTAGTGTGTGTTATTATGTGTCCTTGCTATCAGACAGTAAAGCAATTTTAGATTATAAGAAAATAAAAGGCATTAGTTTTTAGAATATTATTTTGGGCGTTACCCTGTCGGGTCGGGCTTTTTGTTGCAATCTTTTTTTTAACGTCATAGCGAGAAGAAACGACGAAGCAACCTGCCAAATCTTAGCCAAAACAAAATATGTTTCTATGAGCAGAAAAAAGGATTTTCACTTCAATCCCTAACGCGGGCGTATTTGCCAAAGTAGTTTATTAAACTTTCAACATCCAGGCCAATCAGTTTTTGAAGTTCACTAACTTTACCATGCTCTATAAATTTATCAGGAATCCCTAATGTTTTTATGGTGTTTTTATAATTATGTTCAGCAGCAAATTCTAAAACAGCACTTCCAAAACCACCTTTTATACTATTGTCTTCAACGGTAATAATCGTGCTATATTTTTCAAAAATAGTATGAAGTAAAAGTTCATCTAAAGGTTTTACAAAACGCATGTCGTAATGAGAAACATCCAGGTTTAAAATAGCTTCCGAAACATTGTTAGCCATATTTCCAATACTTAAAATAGCTAAATTTTTACCAGCTTTAAGCTGAATGCCTTTACCAATATCCATTTTAAAAAATGGTTGTTTCCAATGTGTTGTAACGCCTTTACCTCTAGGGTAACGAATAGCAATTGGTTGTTCTAATCCTAATTGCGCTGTGTACATGATGTTTCTTAATTCAACTTCATTTCTTGGAGCAAAAATAATCAGATTAGGAATGCACCTTAAATAACTTAAATCGTAAACACCATGATGTGTTGCACCATCTTCACCAACTAATCCAGCTCTGTCTAAACAAAAAATAACAGGTAGTTTTTGTAATGCAACATCATGAATTATTTGATCGAAAGCACGTTGTAAAAAGGTTGAGTAAATATTACAAAACGGAATTAAACCTTGGGTAGTCATCCCCGCTGCCAATGTTACAGCGTGTTGTTCGGCAATACCAACATCAAAAGCACGTTCTGGCATGTCATCCATCATGTATTTTAACGAACTTCCCGTAGGCATAGCAGGTGTAATGCCAACAATATTTTTATTTTGTTTGGCAAGTTCTACAATAGTATATCCAAAAACATCTTGATATTTAGTGAATTCTGAAGGCGATTTTGAAATAAGATCTCCTGTAGAAGCATTAAATTTTCCTGGAGCATGGTATTTAACTTGGTCTTCTTCAGCTTGTTTTAAACCTTTCCCTTTTGTGGTTATTATGTGTAAAAATTTAGGGCCTTTAATAGATTTTAAGCGTTCAAGTTCAGAAATAATTTTAGCAATATCATGGCCATCAATAGGTCCTGAATAATCAAAATTTAGGGCTTTTATAATATTATTTCTTTTTTGAGTGCCCTTTTTTACATTAGTTAAATATTGTTTTAATGCACCAACACTTGGATCGATACCAATAGCGTTATCATTTAAAATCACTAACAAGTTGGCGTCTGTAACTCCTGCATGGTTTAGGCCTTCAAAAGCCATTCCGCCAGCAATACTAGCATCACCAATAACAGCAATATGCTGTTTTTCTGTTTCACCTTTTAATTTGGAAGCAATTGCCATACCCAATGCTGCAGAAATAGATGTAGAGGCATGTCCAACTCCAAAGGCATCATAAATGCTTTCCTCTCGTTTAGGGAAACCACTTATGCCACCTATTTGTCTGTTAGTATGAAAATCATCTTTTCTGCCCGTTAGTATTTTATGTCCGTAAGCTTGATGTCCCACATCCCAAATAAGTTGGTCGTCTGGGGTGTTAAACACATAATGTAGAGCGATTGTTAATTCAACTACACCTAAACTAGCACCTAAATGGCCTTCTTTTGTAGCAACTATGTTAATGATAAACTCACGTAATTCTTTTGCAAGTATAGGTAAGTCTTCTTGTTTTAAAAGACGAAGCTCTTTGGGAGAGTTTATAGTATTTAAAAATGAGTTTTGCACAGGGCAAAAGTACGAGAATGAATTAGTATTTTTGCTATTATGATAGAACCTTTTGATGACACCTATTTTATGAAACGCGCCCTTCAGGAAGCTGAGATTGCTTTTGAGAAAGGTGAAATACCTGTAGGTGCTGTTATTGTTATTGACAATAGAGTTATTGCTAGAGGTCACAATTTAACTGAAATGCTTAATGATGTTACGGCACATGCCGAAATGCAAGCTATTACTGCAGCAGCTAATTTTTTAGGAGGTAAATATCTTCAAAAATGTACGTTGTATGTAACTTTAGAGCCTTGCCAAATGTGTGCAGGGGCTTTGTATTGGAGTCAGATTTCTAATATTGTTTATGGTGCAAGAGATGAAGAGCGAGGGTGTATTAATTTGAAAACAAAATTACATCCTAAAACCATTATAAAAGGTGGTGTAATGGCTGATGAGGCTTCCGCTCTTTTAAAACGTTTTTTTATTGAAAAGCGGAATTTGAATTAACTTGTCATGTCGAAACGAGGAACCATTGAGACATCACATAATAAGTGATTTCTAATAAGATTTTGTGACTTCGTGTTTTTTGAGCGACAAAAATTATGCGATTTCTCATTGCATTCGAAATGACAAAAGCTTTTAATTTATTTTTATATCTATGTAAATATTATAATTAGCACGAAATTGAAAACTGTATATTAAATCGAGGTTAGGGATTGAAGAGGAAATCCTTTTTGTAAAGCACAAGCAAAAAGATTGCAACCTTTCGACTGCGCTCAAGATAAACTCTAGCGCGACCTCCTAATAGCTATCGGGAAAGGGAATACCAAAAAAATAAAATTAATTACGTTTATCGCCTTCGCGTTCTCGCATTTTATCTAAATTTTCTTTAGTTAGCATATAGTCTTTAATATCTTTATCTTTCCAATGGTAGTATGCAAATAAAGGAAATACTATAATAAAAAGACCTAGAACTCCAAAGCCAATAAGTTTTTGAGAGTATTCTAAATCTGTTGTAAGACCTAAAATAATACTTGTAAATGCTGCAATAGCTAATAAAAGGATAAAGTATTTCATTATTATTTAGTAAAATTAATTAGTTGACGCCTGTAAGCAGTTAATAATTTTGATTTTGAAATATAGCCAAAATATTTGCCATTTTTTATAACGGGTAAATTCCAAGCACCACTGGTTTTAAATTTATCCATGATTTGTTTCATAGAATCCTTATTGTAATCAATGATACCTGCATCAGCATGCATCAGGCTGGCAGCGTCAACATTATCATATAAGTCAGAATTAAACATAATGTGCCTAATGTCATCAAGTCGAATAACGCCTAAAAACTCTTGTTCATCATTTACGACAGGAAAATGATTTCTAGAAGATTTTGAAACGGCGTTTTTTAAAATATCTCCAAGTAGCATCTCTGGTTTTAATATAACAAAATTGGTTTCAATTACTTTATCAATATCCATAACCATGAGTACATTTTGGTCTTTATCGTGGGTCATGAGTTCGCCGCGTTTAGCAAGTTTTAATGTGTAAATGGAGTGCGATATATAGTGTTTTGTAATGGTAAATGAAATGGCTGATACAATCATAAGTGGTAGGAATAGTTCGTAACCGCCAGTTATTTCTGCAATAAGGAAAATAGCTGTTAACGGGGCGTGTAAAACTCCTGCCATTAGGCCCGTCATTCCTATTAGTGTAAAGTTGGATTCTGATACTTGAAGACCGAATCCAATATTATTAATTATTTTAGCAAAAGCGTTTCCAAGAGCGCTTCCCATCACCAGTGTCGGAATAAATAAACCGCCTACACCGCCAGCACCAAAAGTAGTTGTCATGGCAATAGCTTTAAAAACAGCAATGCCAATTAGCAGCCCAATAACAATCCATATATTTGATAAATCAAAATTGAAAGGTGTTGTTCCTATGGCAGCTAAATGATCTCCTTTTAAAAGATTATTCATAATACCATAACCCTCACCGTAAAGAGGTGGTATAAAATATAGTATAGTACCTATGGCTAAGCCTCCAATTAATAACCGTATGGCACGACTTTTAAATTGATTAAAAAAGTTAGTAATGGCAAAAAATACTTTTGAGAAATAGACAGAAGCCAATGCTGTGACTAAGCCAAGTACTGCGTATAAGGCAATGTCGTTGACTTCGAATTTGTCAATTAATTCAAATCTAAGTAAAACATCTGTTCCTAAAAACATATAAGATGTTACAACTGCTGAAATTGATGCTAATAAAAGAGGTACTAAAGACGCAAAAGCAATATCTAAGCTAAATATTTCAACAGCAAACACAATTGCTGCAATAGGCGCTTTAAACATGGATGCCATAGCTCCAGTAGCTGCGCAACCTATTAACAACATTCTGGTTTTGGTATTCATGTGAAATAATTGTGCCGCATTAGAGCCCAAAGCAGCACCTACACTTACTGCGGGACCTTGTAAACCTACCGATCCACCAAAACCAGCTGTTAAGGGAGCTGTAATTAAAGACGCATAAATATTATATCTTGGAATGATGCCATTTAGTTTAGAAATAGCATGCAGAGTTGATGAAATACCATGACCAATATGTTTTTTTAACCAGATTTGTTTTATTATATAAACCAAAAGCAATCCAATTATTGGAAAAATAAAGTACAAGGTGTTTTGGTAGTTTTTAAAAAAATTTAATTCAAAAAGTAATTGAATGTAATGCGTTAGGTTTTTAAGTACTACTGTGCCCATACCAGCTAAAAAACCAACTAATATGCTAAGTATGTAAACAAATTGACGCTCGGAAATATGTTTATATTTCCAAATTAAAAATTTGAATAAAAGGCTTTTGGAATTAGATGGCATTTTATAAAATTACTAAAAAAATTTATATGAAAACCGGGTTTAGTTTTTTATGATTTTAAATTAGTTTTAAGCTTAAAAATATGCCGATATAAGATAAGGTCCTTTATTTCCTCTTCTATGTTTTTTTACGAATTATTCTGTAGTGTAATTAATTGACGTCTGTACGCTGTTAATAACTTAGACTTAGAAATGAAACCAAAATAAATTCCGTTCTTTTTAACAGGTAAATTCCATGCGCTACTGTCTTGGAACTTTTTCATAATGTCGGTCATTTTATCAGTGTCCAGATTTATGACTTCAGGTGGTTTTTGCATCACATCGGTAGCTACAACTTCTTTGTATAAAGATTGATCGAACATAATGGGTCTTAAATCATCTAAAAGAATAATACCTTGCAATTTATGAGTGTCTTTTTTTACTACTGGAAAGATATTTCGATTAGATTTTACAACAGCTTTATGTATAATTTCTTCTAAGGTCATTTCTGGTCTTATGATTATAAAATTTGTTTCTATAACTTTATCTATGTCCATTAATGTTAAAACAGCATGGTCTTTATCGTGTGTTATCAATTCACCTTTTCTACCTAGTTCCATATTATAAACCGAATGCGGTTTGAAATATTTAGTAATACTAAACGATATGGTTGCTGTAAGCATTAACGGGATAAAAAGTTCGTATCCGCCAGTAAGTTCTGCAATTAAGAAAATAGCTGTTAGGGGAGCGTGTAAAACCCCAGCTAATAAACCTGCCATACCAACTAATGTAAAATTACTTTCGGAAATAGGGCTGTTAAATAATCCACAGTTATTTACTATTTTAGACATACAATACCCCATAATACTTCCCATAAACAGCGTTGGTGCGAAAATACCTCCTACACCACCTGCACCAAAGGTCAAGGAACTGGCTATAATTTTAAAAAGCATGAGTCCTATTAAAAGTAGAACAACAACCCAAATGTTGTTTAAATCCATTTGAAATAAATTGTTCTTTAAAGCTTTTTCTGGGTTACCAACAATTAAATTATTTATAACATCAAACCCTTCACCGTATAATGGCGGAATTAAAAAAACAAGTATTCCAATACCAATACCACCAACAACTAGTTTTTTTATAGGCGAATCTAGTTTGTCGAAAAGTTTCTGAATTCTATCATATACTTCAGTAAAATAAATAGAAACAAATGCCGCGATAATACCTAATAAAATATAAAAAGGGGCGTCTGAAATAACAAATTTATCTTCAATTCTAAATGGTAGTAAAATATCGTCTCCAAAGAAAAAATAAGAAGTTAAAATAGCAGAAAGTGATGCTAACAAAAGCGGAAGCATAGAAGCTATTGTTAAGTCTAAACTAAACACTTCTATAGCAAAAATGATAGCAGCAATAGGAGCTTTAAATATGGCAGACATAGCTCCTGCAGAGGCACAACCAATTAAAAGTGTTCGAGATGTTTGATTTAAATGAAACATTCTCGAAATGTTTGAACCTATAGCTGCTCCTGTTGCAACGGTAGGACCTTCTAACCCTACAGATCCTCCAAAACCAACGGTAAGAGGAGCGGTTAAGATAGAACCGAACATTTGGTATTGCTTCATGATACCCTTTCGTTTAGAAATGGCATAAAGCGTTGATGGAATACCGTGGCTTACTTTGTTTCTAATAACATATTTAATAATAAAATAAACAAGTGTTAGTCCTAAAATAGGGAATAGAAATAAGAATGCATGATGGTATTCGTTAATTAATTTACCTTCTAGTACATGCTGAATAAAGTGTGTTAAATTTTTTAGAACAACAGCGCCAAGACCTGAAGTGAAACCAATTATTATACTTAGTATATATACAAATTGCCTATGAGAAATATGCTTAGCTCTCCAGATTAAAATTTGTTTTAATATTGTTTGTTTAGGCATGGTTGAATCTAAAAAAAATGCTGTTAAAGTAGGAATTTAATAAAGAGGCATATTCTTTTAAATAATAAGTCTAACGCCACCCAAATCTTGGATTTTATATGGGAATTTATCACTAGGAGAGCCAATAAACATGAAGTTGATAGGAATACTCCACTTTTTTGATAAATTTTTAATCAAATCTGGACTAAATTTACCTTTTTCAATAATAAATTCAATATCAATTTCTGGATATTCCCTATTTAAAAAATCAATTTCTTGTTCTAAGTTTTTAGGAAGAACATCATTCTTATCTAAGGCTAAAACAATTTTAAGTTTTTTGGTATGCTCATTCTTAGTAATATATAGCATTACTTTATTAAGCGTAGCAATATTGTCTCCTTTAGTAAAAAAAACAAACTCTTGTGAATTTATTTTATTGATTGTATTTAGTATTTTTTTGTCAGTTCTCAATACTAAACTGCGAATAGGATCAAAAATACTATGTATTACATTTAATAAGAAGTTTAATAGAACGATTCTATTAAGCATAATAATTATGAAAATAATAGTTGGGATAAAATAATCAAGAAACACAACTAAATTACTAGGGGTGTCATCTTTAGGAGTCATTGAGATATTTCCAACTAATGCTACAATAACAGCAAAAATGGCTAAAAGAACAGCTCCCCATGTTGCTTTTTCAGGTCTAGGTAATTGGCTCCTTTTTACTTTTAGTAAAATGTTTCCAATACCAAATAACACCATAACAGATAAGAATGAAATGGTATAAACACCTGCTAATAATTTAACATTTCCATTAGTAATAAGTAAAACAGAAACGGATAATATAAAAAACATTAAAATAATTCTATAGGAGCTCCCTTTTGAGTTTTTCTTTAAAAAAAACGGAGGTAAGATTCTATCTAAAGTCATACGTTCCAATAAACCAGAAACACCAACAAAACTGGTTAATACGGCACCACTTAATACTAAAAAGGCATCAATGGATATTAAAATAGCAATCCAGTTTCCTCCAACATGAGCACCCATTTCAGTTAATAACGTATTTTGATATGCATCACTTTGTAAAAGAGGAAGCGAAAAAAGAGCTAAAGCAAATATGGCCATTAAAGGGTTTATTACACTAACAACAATCCACATGTTTTTAAGTGTTTTTGGAAAAACACCTTTCTCTTGTTCTTCAACAAAATTAGCAGAACTTTCAAAACCAGATACGCCTAACATAGATGCGGCAAAGCCTAAAAATATGGCTGTTGTAATACTTCCTCCTGGTACAGGAAGTTTCCAGTTTTCAAAAAATAGACTTATACCATTTTGACTAAGAAAATATATGATAAACGCACTTAATATAGCTAAGGATATTAAATGAAAAATAAAAATACCTATAGCAACTTTAGCAGATTCTGTTATGCCTCCAATAGTAAGTGCTGCAAAAACACCTAATAGCACAATAGTAGCTATTATTATAGGCATAGAAGTAATTAGATGATGTAAATAATGAATAGCTTCATTAGCAGAAATAACAGCTGTTGCCATATAAGAAAGCAATGTTAAGGTTGCTGCAAATGAGGCTAAAAATTTGCTAGTAGTATTTAACAAGGCATTATATGCGCCGCCATTTAGAGGAAGTGCTCCAACAACTTCACCATATATTTTTCTAAAAAGAAATAATACAACAGATACTATTAATAATGTTATCCATGCATATTGACCTGCAAATGCAATAGCAAGTGCCGAAACATATAAAACAGAAGAGCTAATATCATTACCACAAATAGCTGTGGCTGCTAATTGGTTTAATTTCTTAGTATGCCCTTTCTTTTTCATTATTTCAAAGTTATAACTCTATTTTAAGGTGAAGTTCACTTAATTGTTTATCATCAATTGGTGCAGGTGCATCAATCATAACATCGCGTCCCGAATTGTTTTTTGGAAACGCAATAAAATCACGTATGGTTTCTTGTCCGCCTAAAATAGCAACTAGTCTATCTAATCCAAAAGCTAAACCACCATGTGGTGGAGCACCATATTGAAAAGCATCCATTAAAAAACCAAATTGTGCTTTTGCTTCTTCTTCTGTAAAGCCTAAATGTTTAAACATAATGGCTTGGGTTTCTTTATCATGAATCCTGATAGAGCCACCTCCAATTTCATTTCCATTTAATACTAAATCATAAGCATTTGCTTTTACGTCTCCTGGATTAGAATCTAATAATTCTAATTGTCCAGGTTTTGGTGAAGTAAAAGGGTGATGCATCGCATGGTAATGTCCTGTGTCTTCATCTAATTCTAACAAAGGAAAATCAATAACCCAAAGTGGTGCAAAAACTTTTGGGTCTCTTAGGCCTAAACGTTCTGCTAATTCCATACGTAAAGCACTTAATTGTGCACGAACTTTATTTTTATCACCAGAAAGCACACAAATTAAATCTCCTGGTTTAGCACCAGTAACTTCAGCCCATTTTGCTAAATCGTCTTGATTGTAAAATTTATCGACTGATGATTTGTAACTTCCATCATCATTACATCTTGAATAAACCATTCCTAAAGCACCAACTTGCGGACGTTTTACCCAATCAATTAATTTATCAATTTCTTTTCTCGTGTAACTATTTCCTCCTGGAACAGCGATACCTACAACTAATTCGGCATTATTAAAAACACCAAAATCTTTATGTTGTGCAACGTGGTTAAGTTCACCAAATTCCATTCCGAAACGAATATCTGGTTTGTCGTTACCATATAAACGCATGGCATCATCATATAATAATCGCGGAAATTTTTCAACTTCTACACCATTTACTTCTTTTAGTAAATGACGTGTTAATCCTTCAAAAACATTTAAAATATCTTCTTGTTCAACAAATGCCATTTCACAATCTATTTGTGTGAATTCTGGTTGTCTGTCGGCACGTAAATCTTCATCTCTAAAGCATTTTACAATTTGAAAATATTTGTCCATACCACCAACCATAAGCAGTTGCTTAAAGGTTTGTGGCGATTGAGGAAGTGCATAAAACTGACCTTCATTCATTCTTGAAGGTACTACAAAATCTCTTGCACCTTCTGGAGTCGATTTTATTAAATAAGGCGTTTCAACTTCTATAAACCCTTCTTTAGATAAATAGTTTCTAACTTCTTGAGAAACTTTCGATCTGAAAATCAAACTGTTTTTTACTGGGTTACGGCGAATATCTAAATAACGATATTTCATGCGTATATCTTCACCACCATCGGTTTTGTCTTCAATGGTAAAAGGAGGAAGAATAGATTCGTTTAAAATAGTTAGTTCTGAAACTAATATTTCAATATCACCAGTTGGAATATTTGGGTTTTTTGAAGCACGTTCAATAACGGTTCCTTTTACTTGAATTACAAATTCACGTCCTAAGTTTTGAGCTTGCTCCATCATTTGTTTAGATGTGCGTTCTTCATCAAACACCAATTGCGTAATACCATAACGGTCACGTAAATCTACCCACACTATAAAACCTTTATCTCTAGATTTTTGAACCCAACCTGAAAGGGTTACTTCTGTATTAATATTTGTAGCTGTTAATTCGCCACAATTATGACTTCTGTACATTGTTGTATAATTGAAGTGCAAATTTACATAAGTTATATGACTATAAAAATGAAAAAAGCCTCAATATTTTATTGAGGCTTTTTTACTATTAATTGAGTTAGTCACTTAATTAATCTATTCGTTTATTCATATTAAAAACTTCTTGAGGAATTCCTTCTTCAGAAATTGTTTTTCTTCGCAACCACATTTTTAGTTTCATAGTTAAAAAGAATAAAACAGGAACAACTATTAATGTTAAAAAGGTTGCTACAAATAAGCCATAAATAACTGTCCAAGCTAATGGCCCCCAAAACACAACATTGTCTCCTCCCATATATATATTAGGGTTAAAGTCTTTAAATAAAGTAAAGAAGTTAATGTTTAAACCAATAGCAAGAGGTATTAACCCGAGTATAGTTGTTATTGCTGTTAATAGTACGGGTCTTAAACGGGCTTTACCTGCTTTTACAATACTTTCAAATAAATCTTTAGTTTCTAAATACTCAGATTCATCTAGGTTTTTTTCATTTTTCTTTCTATCAATAAGTAGTTGTGCATAATCTAGCAATACCACACCATTGTTAACTACAATTCCAGCTAATGAAATAATACCAACCATAGTCATCATAATTACAAAGGCAGAGCCAGATATTACAAGACCACCAAAAACACCAATAAAACTTAAGAAAATAGCCAACATAATAATTGTTGGTTTTGATATTGAATTAAATTGAAATATTAAAATAAAGAATATAAGCATCAAACCTGTTCCAAATGCGCCCATTAAAAAGGTCATTTGCTTATTTTGCTCTTCAATTTGTCCTGTGTAATCTATTTTAACATTTTCAGATAAACCATCGTAACTTTTCATTTCATTCTGAATTTGTGTAACAATAGCACCGGCATCTGTAAAACCAGGAGCTAAAGCTGAATAAACTGTTACAACACGTTTAGTTTCTTTATGTTTAATAGCACTAAAGCCAGAATTGTTTTCATGTTTAGCTACAGTAGATAATGGGATGTTTTTTATTTGACCAGAAGCCATATCCCTAAAGGTTATATTCTGATTAAATAAGGCACTGGTATTATATCTGTTTTCTTTATTAAAGCGAACATAAATATCATAATCATCGCCACCTTCTTTATAAATCCCTGCTTTTGAACCAAAAATAGAGTTACGTAATTGCTGACCAACTTGTGAAGCACTTACTCCTAACTCACCTGCTTTTTTACGATCTACCGTTACTTTCATTCCAGGCTTATCTTTATTTACATCTATTTTAAGCTCATCAATTCCTGGAATATTTTTAGTGTTAATAAACTCGCGCATGTTTTCTGCAGTTGCAATGAGTTCATTATAATCATCACCTTCTATTTCAATATTAATTGGAGCACCTGCTGGTGGGCCATTAGCATCTTTTTCAACAGAAATAAGTACACCAGGATAAATACCAGCTAAAGCAATTTGCACTTTTTGACGTAACAACTCACTATCTTCACCTCGTCTATATTTATACTCTCGCATTGATGCTGTAATTTTTGCTTTGTGTGGCATTTCAGCTGCCGAACCACCATCGGTTTGAGGGTTTCCAGCACCTTCACCAACTTGTGAAACAGCATTTTCTACTAAATAGTTATAATCACCATCTTTATATTGACTATCATCTAAAACTTTAAATACACGTTGTTCAATTTCTTTAGTAATAGCATTTGTTTTTTCAATAGCAGTTCCTTGAGGATATTCTATATAAACAATAATTTGATTAGGCTTATTATCTGGAAAGAATTCTACTTTAGTACGTTGCGTAGCCAAAGAAGCACCAAATGCTATAAATGCTACAATTAATAATAGGAAAGTACTAATACTAAAAACATAAGGCATTTTACCAGAGAGCGCATAACGGAGTTGTTTTTCATATGCATTTTCTAACTTTTTAAGCGTTTTAGTTTGAAAACTATTTGCCCATTTGCGTAAAAATAAACGGTATACCCATAACAAAATTGCCGTTATTACCATGAGTGTCCCTAAGGCTCTATATTCACCACCAACAATAAATATAAAAAGCCCTATGCCAGCCATAATACTTGTTGTTTTAACTATTTGTTTTAAAGGCATGTCTTTGTCTTCAGTATTCATAAATTGAGATACCAAAACAGAGTTAAAGAAAATAGCAACAAATAATGATGACCCTAAAACAACAGAAAGCGTTATTGGTAAAATCATCATAAACTCACCCATAATTCCTGGCCATAATCCTAAGGGAATAAAAGCAGCAACAGTTGTAGCTGTAGAAATAATGATAGGAAATGCTATTTCTCCTATACCTTTTTTAGCAGCTTGAATTCTACTCATGCCTTCTTCATCCATTAAACGATATACGTTTTCAACGACTACAATACCGTTATCTACAAGCATCCCAAGTCCCATAATTAACCCAAAAAGCACCATGGTGTTTAAGCTATGACCAAGTAAATTTAATATCATGAGAGACATAAACATGGACATTGGTATTGCAAAACCAACAAATATGGCATTTTTAAAGCCTAAAAAGAACATTAAAACTGTAACAACTAAAAGAACTCCAAAAATGATGTTATTGACTAAATCGTCTACTTGACCAATAGTTACTGAAGATTGATCATTTGAAATAGTGACTTTCAAATCTTGTGGAAAATCATTTTCAATAGCATTTTTAACAATAAGTTGAATTTTTTCTGCGGCTGCAACCATGTTTTTTCCTGCACGTTTTTTAACATCTAACATAACAACAGGTGCGCCAAATTCTCTTGCAAAAGTGGTTTTATCTTCATCTTTAAATGAAACAGAAGCTACATCTTTTAGGTAAATAGATTTTTCTTTTTCAGATTTTACAACAAAGTTTTCCAATTCTGATGGACTTTCTATTTCTCCAAGAACTCGAATGGTCCGTCGTTGTCCACTTGTTATTAAATTACCTGCAGACATAGTTACGTTACCTCCATTAATAGCGTTTATTATATCGCTAAAAGTAACTTGTGCAGCCATCATTTTATAAATATCTACTGCTACTTCAACTTCTTTTTCCTGTGCACCACGAATATCTGCTTTTTTAATTTCATCCAAGTCTTCTATTTCATCTTGAAGTATTTCAGCATATTCTTTTAGTTTTTCTATAGGATAATCGCCAGAAATATTAATATTAAGAATCGGCATTTCTTCAGATAAGCTCAACTCAAAAACATCAGGTTCTACTTTTGCCCCATTAAATGTTGGCCAATCTTCACTTGAAGTTTCAGTATCAATCTCATCTTTTACTTTTTGTTTTGCCTGCTCAACGGTTATATGTTCATCAAACTCAACAATAAGCATTGAGTAATCTTCTTGAGATGTTGAGGTAATTTCTACCTTATTACTTACTGTTTTTAATTTGTCTTCTAAAGGGTCAGTAATAAGTTTTTCAATATCTTCGGCTGTATTTCCAGGAAAAACAGAACTTACATAAATTTTAGTTTCATTTACTTCAGGAAAATTTTCTCTAGACATATCGAAAAAAGCAGAAGCACCTAAGTAGAAAATAACTAAAATAAGCACATACATTGTAGTCTTATTATTTATAGCCCAAGATGATAATCCAAATTCTTTATCTACTTGTTTTTTTTGTTTAGTCATAACTCTTTGATTATTGATTGATTACTTTAACAGTTTGACCGTCTTTTACACTTCTGGCTCCTTCTTGTATAATTTCAGAACCATTTTCAATGCCACCTAAAACCTCAATAACATCGCCTTGCGTTTTGCCCGTTTTAATAATAATACGTTCTGCAATCCCTTCGTTATTAGCATTTTTATTTTTTATAACATAAATATATTGATCTCCTTCAGCATTTTCAGAAATGATACTTTGGGGAATTAATAAGGCATTTTCGTTTGAGTAGTCGTTAATTTTTAGTTTTGCTGTTAAGTTTGGTTTAATGTTCTTGTCTTTGTTTGGTACAGCAATTTCTACTTTGAAAGTCCTGTTTGCTGGATTTATAAAATTACCTGCTTGTCTTACTTTTGCATCAATAGTTTTTCCTAAAACAGGAATTTCTACTATAACATTTTTATTTTCAGTAACACTACTTACATATCTTTCAGGAACATCTGTTTCTATATACATATTGTCTAAATTTACAATACGCATTAATTGAGATTGACCTGGTTGTACGACACTTCCTTGTTCTGTAATAATATCGTCAATAGTACCATTAAAAGGTGCTCTAACACTTGTTTTAGCAATTTGTTGTTTTATTTGATTTACAACTTGCGATTGTGCTTCATAATTAGATTTAGCTTGTAAATATTGAATTTCACTACCAATTTTTTGATTCCAAAGACGCTCTTGACGGTCATAAGTTGTTTTAGCTAAATTCGCTTGAATTTCTGCTTGAGCTAATTGTTGACTTAAACCACCATCATCTATTTTTGCTAATAATTGTCCTTTGAAAACTTTTTGTCCTTGGGTTACATATACTTTAGATAATACACCACTGAACTCAGGAAAAATAACTAAAACATTTTTTGTACTTACATTACCCTGTAGTTCTAAATAATGATTAAAAATTTCATGTTTAGCTGTAAATGTAGTTATTAAAGGTATTTTTTTTGTAGTATCTAAAATGGATATTTTATGATCTAACTGTTTTAATTGTCCAGCTATTTCTTGCTGTTTGGCTACAATTTCAGATCTTTTAAGTCTGATTTTTTCCAAATTTTCAGTGGCAATAACGTTTTCTACTGATTGCTTTTTGTCGCCCCCACAAGAGGTTAAAAAAAGTGTTACGATTAATAGTGGGTATATAATTTTCATTTTTGATTGATTTTAATTGTTTGTTGTATTTAATACAGTTTCTAGTTCTGCTTTTTTATTTATTACATCGAGCATGGCTTGAAGAAATTCTTGTTGCGAACTATATAATTGTGTTTGTGCTTGTCTTAATTCAAAACTAGTAGCTATACCTTCAAAAAATTTGATTTGGTTTTTTGCTTCTATGCGTTCGGCTAGATTTAAGTTTTGTTTTTTATTATCATAATCTTCAATAGCAAATTGATAATCGCTTTTTGCAGATGCAATTTGTAATTTTAATTTTTGTTCGGTTTCTGTTAAATCTTCTTTGGCTTTTTCAAGATTTATTTTAGCGCGTTGTGTTGCAGCACTTCTTCCGCCAGAACTAAAAATAGGAATGTTCATGCTTACACCTAACAAAGAAGAACCAAACCATTTTTGGTCTTTCTCTAAAAAACTAAAATTATTGTTGTTACCTGAATAACCACCATTAACAAAGCCTTTTAAGGTTGGCAATGCTTTGCTTTTTTCTAACTTTAAAAGGAGTTCTTTAGATGTTTTATCATTTTTAGCTATTTTATAATCGATATTATTATCAATATTGTCTTCAACTTCTAGCAAGTCTAAAACAATATTTTGAGCTGTTAAACTTTCTAAACTGTCTGTTAAAGTCGTTTTGTTGTTTATATCTATTCCTAATGTGATATTTAACATTTGATATGCCAGTTTTTTTAAACGCGAGGTATTGTTTAAAGTGCTTTCAATTCCTGATAATGTAATTTGTAGTTGTTCTACGCTTTCTTCATCTCCTAAACCATTTTCATATATTTTAGTTGATTCATTAAGATTTTTCTTTAGAACATCCATATTACGTTCTAAAATCTTTACGCTTTCTTCGGCAAGAAGTACATTTCCATAAGCGTTTATTACGGCTTTTCTAACTTCTAAATCTGTTTTTTCTTTTGCATTTTTAGAGATTTCTAAATACACTTTTGCAGATTGAAGTCCTACTAAATACGAGCCATCAAAAATTAATTGTTCTAATTTTATAGTCCCATTCATGGTTTGTTTAGTGCCAAACGCTACTTCGGCAAACTCACCAACATTTCCACCAAAAAATTCTGCTGGAATTAATGATACTTGCTGTTTTAGCCAGTTGTTATAATCTATACTTGCACTTATTTGTGGTAACCCTATTGTGGTGGTTTCCCATTTTTGTTTTTTAGCAGCATCAATATCTCGAGATGCATTTTTAGCTGTTCTGTTATTTTCTAGAGCATAATCAATGGCGCCTTGTAAGCTAAAATTATATAAGTTTTCTTGAGAAAACCCTTTGACTATTATTAGTAAACTAAAAATTAATATTAGTTTGTTTTTCATTTTATGATTGATTTGATGTTATAATTTCATTTAATAATTGTAATCCTTTTTCTGTAACAATAGCTCTTAAGTGGTATTCTAAGAAGCTTCCCATTAGGTATTCCATGTTATATATTTTTGAAGGAAAATAAGTGTCATCTTTTATGCCTACCATACCATTAAAATACATTCTAGAAATAAAATCAATATTAATACTCGACCTATATAATTCGATATCTATTCCTTTTTGAAGACTCTCTTGAACCGATTCATGCATTTTTTCAAATTGTTTCAAATGCAAACGTTGGTATATTTGTGGGTAATATTTTTTAAGTTGATATTGAGGTGATGTTTTTTCGTTTTTAAGATATTGCATCACAAACATTTTTATGTCATATAATTGTTGAATAGGGTTTTGTGATGTATTACAAATACCATCAATGCCTTCGCAAATATTTTCAAAAACCTCAAAGGTTACAGCCTCAACAAGTTTCGTTTTATTAGCAAAATGGACATAAATGGTTTTTTTAGATATGGCCATATTGGTTGCTATATCATCCATGGTTACGCTTTTAAACCCTAGGGTTAAAAACATTTCTGCTGCTTTATGGGTAATTTTTTCTCTCATAATAAGGCGCGAAATTACAACAGGAAACTTTAAAAACCTAAAAAGTTTCCAAAGTTTTATGAAAATTTAACACATAATTTACATTGAGAGTTTTTAATACCATGAATTACTTTATTTTTACAACATGCTTTCAATAGAAAAATACCAACATGTTTTTGTTGAATATTTAGAAAAATATTCAGCTGTTAAAGAACCAGAAACTTTATATAGTCCTATTCAATATATTTTGAATTTAGGAGGAAAGAGATTGCGTCCGGTTCTAACTTTAATGACTTCTGAAGTTTTTAATCAAGATTATAAAAAGGCTTTAAATGCTGCTTTAAGTATAGAGGTATTTCATAATTTTTCTCTAATTCACGATGATATTATGGATGATGCACCTTTAAGAAGAGGTAAAGCTACGGTGCATGAAAAATGGGATGTAAATACAGGAATTCTTTCTGGTGATGCCATGTTAATTATGGCGTATCAGTTATTTGAAAATTATGATGCCAAAACATTTCAAGCATTGGCGAAACTTTTTAGTAAAACAGCTTTAGAAGTTTGTGAAGGACAACAATATGATGTCGATTTTGAAACGAGAAATGATGTTACTATTGACGAGTATTTAAAAATGATTGAATATAAAACAGCTGTTTTAGTTGCAGCTGCTATGCAAATGGGAGCTATTGTTGCAAATGCTTCAATTGAAGATCAAAACAATATTTACCAGTTTGGCAAAAACTTAGGTATTGCATTTCAATTACAAGATGATTATTTAGATGCATTTGGCGATCCAAAAACGTTTGGAAAACAAGTAGGAGGTGATATTATTGAGAATAAAAAAACGTATTTATATATTAAAGCTTTAGAATTTTCAAATGAAAACGATAAAGCTGAATTAAAACAGCTTTTTTCATCAAACCCAGAAGATATTTCTACCAAAATTGAAGTAGCAAAGCAGTATTTTGAATCATCGGGCTCTGCTGAAGTTACTAAAATAGCCATTGAAGAGTATACACAAAAGGCTTTTACAGTTTTAGAATCTATAAATATATCTGAAGAGAAAAAGGCATTATTAAAAGCTTTTGGCAATAGTTTAATGAATAGAACCGTTTAATGCAATTACCAACTACTTTTGAAAATTTAATTGAAGAGGCAAATCAATTAGATTTATATAAAAAGCTAATTCTTCAACTTAATAAAGATTTTTTGTTAGCCAATATTGATTTAGATTTTCATGTTGAAATTCTACCTACTAGCTTAAAACTTTTATTACATGAAACCGTATACAAGCTCATTCAAGAGAAGTTTGCCGACTATCTTAATTTACTTTATATTATAGATGTTTCTGAAAAAAAGGTTAAGGCATTAGATGGTGATGATACACTTAAACTTGCAGAAGATGTGGCGTTTTTAATTTTAAAACGAGAATGGCAGAAAGTTTGGTTTAGAAATAAATATAAATAAGTTAATTAATTAGGATAAAATTATCTTAATTAAAAACATCTTCATATATTTGCATAAAATAATAATCATTTTATGTTTTCCAAAGCTTGTGAGTATGGTATTAAAGCAGCAATTTTTATTGCAACAAAATCTTATGAGGGCAAACGAGTAAGTCCGAAAGAAATTTCCATTGAAATAAATTCTCCACAAGCTTTTACAGCAAAAATATTACAAGCTTTAGTAAGGCATAATGTTGTAAATTCGGTAAAGGGAGCATACGGTGGTTTTGAGATTGATAAAAAAGATATTAAAGTTATAAAGCTATCTCAAATTGTAAATGCTATAGATGGTGATAATATTTATAATGGTTGTGGCTTAGGGCTTGATATATGTGATGAAAAACACCCTTGTCCTGTTCATGATAAATTTAAAATTGTGAGAGACGAATTAAAACACATGTTAGAAAACACAACGTTGGAAGAATTGGCGCTTAATATAAAATCTGGCGTATCATTTTTAAAGGTCTAAAAAAATTTGAATATAAATAGGATAAAAATATCCGAAATAAAATTAATTATGGAAATATTAAATAAAGATTCAGAAAAGCAAATAGGACAATTTGTAGCAGACGATTTTAGAACTGCGGCAGTATTTAATAATTACGGCATCGATTTTTGTTGTAAAGGAGATAGAACCGTTGAAGAAGTTTGTAATAAAAAAGGAATTGAAGTTAATAGGCTTTTAGACGAAATACATGCTGTTTTAAACTCTAAAACAGATCAATCAATAGATTATAAATCGTGGCCATTAGATTTGTTGGTTGATTATATTGAGAAAAAACATCACCGTTATGTAGAAGAAAAAGATTCCAGTACTGCATCAATTTTTAAATAAACTTTGTGCAGTTCATGGAGAAAGACATCCGGAGTTATTCAAAATAAATGAACTTTTTTCGGCTTCGGCAGGAGAGCTTACTTCGCATATGAAAAAAGAAGAATTAATTCTTTTTCCATTTGTAAAAAGAATGGTTAATGCAAAATCAGAAAATGGCGTTGTACAGTCTCCACAATTTGGTACCGTAGAAAACCCTATTGCTATGATGATGCAGGAACATGATAATGAAGGTGAACGTTTCAGACAAATTGCTAAACTAACCAATAATTACAATCCGCCTGCAGACGGATGTAATACATATCAAGTTACTTTTGCAATGCTTCAAGAGTTTGAACAAGACTTACATTTACACATACATTTAGAAAACAACATATTATTCCCTGGAGCTGTTAAATTAGAACAACAATTTGGTTAATAGCAATTTTTAATAATAGCTCTAATTTAAAAATCCAGAAAGACTTTTGTTCTTTCTGGAATTTTTAATTAGTATAAACACTTATATATTTGGTGTTTTTATTTAGCTAAAGTCATTACAATGTCAAAAAAACTTGTACTAATATGTTTATTTAATTTTTTAATTGCAGCCCTTATGGGGTTGGCATTACGCTATTCGTTTCTTAATTCTATAAATATTAATTATCGGTTTTTGATGCATGCACATTCTCATGTGGCTATGTTAGGGTGGGTATATTTAATGCTTTATGTATGCATTGTACATTATTTTGTTCCAGAAAAGAAACCTATATTTAATAGACTGTTTTGGCTAACACAGTTTGCGGTAGTAGGCATGATGATTAGTTTTCCTTTACAAGGCTATGCGGCTATTTCAATTTCATTTTCAACGTTACACATTTTTTGCAGTTATTACTTTGTTTATTTAATTTGGAAATATCATAAAGCAGAATCTATAATTACTAGTTATTTATTAAAAGCATCACTTATTTTTATGCTTTTATCTACTTTAGGGGTTTGGTGCTTGGGACCCGCTGTATCTATGCTAGGTCAAGCTTCAGCATTTTATCAAATAGCCATTCAATTCTTTTTGCATTTTCAGTTTAATGGGTGGTTTATTCTAGCTGTTATTGCTTTATTTTTTCATGTTTTAAACGTTGAAGACTCTATCCAATTCAGGTTGTTTTTTAAACTTTTAATATTGTCAATCATACTTACATTGGCTTTACCTGTATATTGGTTTGCACCGCATATAGCTTTATTATGGATAAATGGGTTAGGAGTTTTAATTCAATTAGTTACCTTGCTATTATTTTTAAATCTAATAAAACCTAATCAAGTTTTACTACTAAATCATCATTCTAAACTTACTATTTACATGTATAGTTTTGCTGTATTTTGTTTTGTTTTAAAAATAGGTTTACAATTATTATCACTTATTCCAGATGTTTCAGAAGTTGCTTATCAGCACCGTAATTTTATTATTGGTTTTATTCATTTAACGATGTTGGGAGTTATTTCAGGATTTCTATTTGGATTTCTATTACAAAGTAAAATAGTTACAATTAATAGGTGGATGTATTTTGGGGTGTTCCTGTTTTTTTTAGGATTTCTTTTAACTGAATTGCTAATAATAATTCAAGGAAGTATGTTTTACTTCGGAAAAGGAATTATAACAAACTATTATCTTTTTTTATTCCTTTCTAGTATTTTTTTACCATTAGGAATTATACTCATTATCATTAATATTTTAAAAACAAAAAAAGTATGAATCAGAAACCACAAAGAAGACATATAGCACTTCAGCCTTTAAGTAGAGATCATCATCATGGTTTGTTATTATCTTGGAAAATAAGAACGGGGTTTAGTAAAAATATAGAACCAAAACGAATAAAAGCCTATGCCGATTGGTTTTTTGAAACACATTTAATACCTCATTTTGAAATGGAAGAAGCTCATGTTTTTACCATTTTAAATGAAAAAGATGAACTAATTAAGCGTGCATTGGCAGATCACAGACGATTAAAACGGTTGTTTACCAAAGAAATTAATGATGACGCTAAAACGTTAAGTATAATTGAAGAAGAATTAGATAAGCATATCCGTTTTGAAGAACGCGTATTATTTCCAGAAATACAAAAAGTAGCTACAGAAGACCAATTAGCTATTATTGAAAAAATTCATCAGCATGATGATTTTATTGATAAGTTAGATGATGAGTTTTGGCTCTAGTTTTTCTTTTCTAACTTTAAACAAGCAGTATTCCTATTCCAAAAAGGACAACAAACCCAATAATTATTCCTTTCCAAAACGCATTCGCTTTTTTTAATTCCATAAACTGAAACGCAATACCTAAAAACTTTAGAGCTGATAGTATTAAAATAGTGAGTACAATATATTTACTCTCAAGCTTTGAAATTAATGCCGAAGTTATTGTAAGCATTATTAAAATAACCCAAGTTAAGGTAGCTGTGTTTTTCATCTATTTAAAAGTTTGTATTAACCGTTGTTTTATGTTTTAATTATTGGTTTTCGTTTCCAAATGTCCATTATGGGCTAAAAAAGCAAATAAATTACAGGAAAAAGCATCATCCAAATTAAATCGCACATATGCCAAAAAGCACCACTAGCTTCAACATCTTCAATACTTGTATTAGATTTTTCTTTTTTTATTCCGAAATAAACTGATGCTAAAATCACTAAGCCAACAATAACATGAATGACATGAAATAAGGTAAGCATCCAATAAAACGTGAAGAATGTATTGTATCCAACAGTAATGCCCTCGCCAAGTTTTTCATAATATTCAAAGCTTTTTAAACAAAGAAATAACCCGCCAAAAAGCATAGTAAAAAGCAGTAGTTTTTTAAATTTATCTTTGTTCTTTTTTTTAATTCGCTAACTGAAACCGCCATAAAGTAACCACTAGTAAGTAAAAACAGGGTGTTAATCATACCAAAAGTAGTATTAAGTTTTAAGCTTGAATCATGAAAAATTTCAAGGTCTTGATTGCCGTAATATACCATGGCTATTAGAGCAGCACCAAAAGTAAAAAGCTCTAAAAATATAATAATCCACATGAGTATACCTCCAGGAGGATACCAAATGTTTTTTGAATTAATTTGTTGAACACTCATAATTTAATCCCAATCTAATAATCGTTTTTCTCCCTCTATTTTCTGAATGTCTGTTATATCTTGAGACATTTCTATAACTCCTTTATAGTTTTTATCATTATCTCTAATAGCAAAATATCTAATATGGATAATCTTGCCTTTAAAATTGAACCAAAATTCAGCAACATCTTTGGTGCCTGCTCTAAATTCGTCAACAATTCGCAATACCATATCCACACTTTTTGGTGGATGACAAAAGCGCACTTCACGACCAATAATACCTTTACTACGAGAAAAAACACGATCATCTCCACGGTTGTAAAAAATTACTTTGTCATTTTCATCTACATAGGTAATGTCTATGGGTAAAAAGCGCAATAATAAATTTACTTGTTCAGGAGTCATGTAACCTTCATCATAATGAAATGTGTTTTCTAGCGAAAAAGATAAATCTCTTTTGGTATTATCTTCACTAGGATGTATATATGCTTCTTTTTCAACGGATGGATAAGGCGTAGGTTTTTCATCTAGCATCCAGCCAATTTCTGCATCACCAATATAAAAATCTTTCCATTCTTCTTCAGTTATCAAATCCATAGCATTAGGAAACAAACGCATATCTTCAATAGTTAATAAGCGTTCAATTCCTAATGTTAAATAGGGGATGTTTTCATGAATTTTTTGAGTGTTTTTTTCTGAGTTATAGTTGTTAAGTAGTTTTATTTGATCTCGTAAATTATCATGAAATGACCACATGCCTTGACTGGGTCCTTCCCAACCATGTTTTTCCAAATAAGGAAATAATTGATTCTCTTTGCGTACAAAGCGTTTTTCAATAGTAGCTAATTGATTGAAAACATTGTAATATTTTTGAAAATCGTCTGCGGGATTTACTTCTTTCAATTCTAATATTAAGCTTTGAATTAAAGAGCTTTCTTGATAATATACTTTTACAGGATGCCCATTTGGCAATGTTTCTACTACGGGTAAAAAGGAATTCATTTTATCTAAAATTTTTAATTATTTATGATATAATTTTCTAAAAACGTGTAATTGTTTTTTTAAGACTGATGTTTAATTTTTTCATAAAGTTGAACTAACGATTGTAATAATTCAACAGGATTGGTAAGTATTTGATAATGATTTTGACCAAACATTTGCGGTAAATAATATTTAGCATTGGCTTCGATTGCTAATGCATAGGAATTTATTTGACGTTCGTTTAATTCTCTAAGGGCTTGTTTTACGTCATTTATACCATATTTGCCTTCGTATTTATCATAGTCATTTGGTTTTCCATCTGAAATTAAAATAACCCATTTGTTTTTGGTGTCGCGTTTGTCTAATAAAGCTCCAGAATGTCTTAACGCAGTACCAATACGGGTATATCCACAGGGCTCTATACCACCAACTCTATGTTTTGCGGTATCCCAATTGTCGTCAAAACCTTTTAGTGTGATGTAACTAGAATGATTTCTGGTTTTTGAATAAAAACAGTCAATGGAGAAATCGATATTGAACTCATTTAATATTTCACCAAATAGAATTGACACCTGTTTTTCTACATCAATAACTCTATTTCCCGCTGCATAGCCATCACTAGAAAGACTGGTATCTAATAGTAATAAAATAGATAAATCTTTTTCTTTTTTCCGTTTTGATATATATATATTTTCAGAAGGAGTATGTCCAGTTTTAACATCAATAAACAGATCTGTTATAGCATCAATATCAAATTCTTCTCCCTGAGTTTGTCGTCTTTTTTGCTGATATTTGTTATTAACCGTCGTTAGCATTTTACGCAAACCAACCAAAGTAGATCGGTTTTCATGAAGTGTTTTTTTGTAATAAGGTATATCACACGTTAATTGTGTTTTTGGGTACACTTTACAAAAATTTTCTTTATAAGTTCTAGCAGCATAATCCCATTCATCATAGTTTATAAAATGTCCCTCGCCTTCATTCTCAGAGCTTTCAGCAATTGTGGTGTTTTCAATAAAATCGGCTTGATATACCGAGTGAGCTACATCATCAACACGAACGGTATGTTTCATTTTAACATCGTCTAATGCATTTGAGTGATCTTCTAAATCATCGTCGCCATCCATATCTCTAAAATTTCCTCCAAATTCTTCGGCAGTTTCAACCTTTTCAAATTGATGTTGTAAAACAGCATCTTCCATCTGCTTTTGGTCTATTTGGACCGAAATGATTTCTTCTACAGCTTTAGATTTAATTGTTGTTTTTGGTTCTTCTTGATTAGCTTCTTTTACTTTGTCTGTAAAATTTTTTAATTTCTTTTTTGAATTGTCTTCAGCCGAGTTTCGCATCCACTTTCCATAAATAAAAGTGAAATCTGCAGGTTGTTTTGCACTAGATTTTGATTGTTGATGTGCTATGAATTTTTGGTAATATTTTTGAGTAATAGGAAATTGATCAAATAACGATTTTAAAACGGCACTTGAATATTCTTTTGCTTTGTTTTGTGATTCGATTAAATCATAATCCTGATTATCA
This sequence comes from Flavobacteriaceae bacterium HL-DH10, assembly GCA_031826515.1. NCBI lineage: Bacteria > Pseudomonadati > Bacteroidota > Flavobacteriia > Flavobacteriales > Flavobacteriaceae > Thalassobellus > Thalassobellus suaedae. Next base: position 1,926,874 of record CP134536.1, read on the forward strand.
TTCCAATTTAAATTTAAATTTTTTTGAATTGACAGGTATAAAACTCTAAATAGGTAGAAGGAAATATTTTCTTCTTGGGTTGAGAATTCATAATATTTTGAAGGTAAGAAGAAGTTATTATTTCTGTAACCGCCTTCTCTTTCTGCTTCAAAAATTTCTATAGATTCTCCTGTAATGGCACGGGCAAAAATGACTAACCGGGATTTGATATCGGTTAAGTTTACTGCATGCTCAAGTTGTGCTTCTTTTTTCTTTTTTCTGTTTTTAAAAAAGAAAGCAAATTTGGTAAAAATATATTCGTCTGGTTCAAACTCAAACATAGTTTTCTGTGTTCAGTCGCAGTTCTCAGTCTCAGTGTGCAGTGTTTACTGCTACTGTAACTGTTTACTGAATTATATCATTAAATCACTTAAATCTTTAAGCGCTTGAATAACTTCTAGATCGTCTGTTAGAGGTTCTATTACTGCCACATGAACAGAAAGTCGTTTTGGTAAGCCAACATGAATAAGTTTTGCGGCATCAACTAACAATCTTGTAGATACGGTTTCGGTTAAACCTAATTCAGTTAGATTTCTAATTTTTGTAGCAATATTGACTAATTTTTTTGCAATATCTGGTTGAATATTTGTTTCCGAAACTAGAATTTCTGCTTCTAGTTTTGCTTCTGGATAATCAAAAGATATAGAAACAAAGCGTTGTCTTGTAGATGGTTTTAATTCTTTAAACCCACGTTGATATCCAGGGTTAAAAGAAGCTACCAACATAAAGTTTTCATGTGCTTTAAAAGTTTCACCAAGTTTATCTATAAACAATTCTCTACGGTGATCTGTTAAAGAGTGAATAGCAACAATAACATCTGGTCTAGCCTCAGCAATTTCATCTAAATAGATAATATGTCCTTCTTTAACTGCTGTGGTTAATGGACCGTCTAACCAAATAGTTTCGGCTCCTTTTATAATAAATCGTCCTATTAAATCTGTAGATGAGGTTTCCTCATGACATGAAATTGTAATTAATTTGGTGTCAAGTTTGTGTGCCATAAACTCAATAAATCTAGATTTACCGGTTCCTGTTGGACCTTTTAGTAAAAACGGAATTTTACATTTATAGGTATGCTCAAAAACATCAATTTCTTTATGAATAGGTTGGTAATATGGTGTGTTCATTTTAGTCATACTAAATGTTAGCAATTATGTTTAGCCCTGATTTCCACCGTTTTACAACCCTTCGATTGTCTTAACCTTTTTTTTCTTCAAAAAAGATATAATGAAAAGCAGGAAATAGCTGCAAAAAACCAGAGCTATACCATTCCTGCATTTTCAATACAGAAATGGTATTTTCTTCTTTCAAATTTTAACTCTGGCAAAGTTAGTCTAGTTGTTAATTGGTGTTATTTCTAAAGCTTCATCATTTGGTCTACCATGTTTATAGAAATCTATAAAATACAATATGATACCTGTCATGAATAAGGTTGCGCAAATAATAAGTACAATAAAATGAACTTCAATTTCTTTTTGAACAGCTATGAATTCCATTTTAAACTTACGTTCTAGATATACTTGAGCAACACCAGCAACTCCAAAAGCAACTGTCATCCCTATCATGCCAATATTAGACATCCAAAATGCCATTCTACCTCGTGTGCTTTCGTAAAGTTTTCTACCCGTCATATTTGGTAAACTATAACTAATAATAGCTAAAACTATCATAGCGTATGCTCCCCAAAATGCTAAGTGACCATGCATTGCAGTAACTAAAGTACCATGTGTGTAGAGGTTTGTTTGTGGTAATGTATGTGCGAAACCTAATAGACCTGCACCTATAAATGATACAATAGCAGCTCCAAGTGTCCAATATAAAGCGAGTTTGTTAGGGTGTTTCTTTTCACCTTTTCTATACATATTTACAGCAAATAAAGCCATGGCTAAAAAGGCTAAAGGCTCTAGAGCAGAGAAAATACCACCTACAATTAGCCAAATCTTGTTTACACCAATGTAGTAATAGTGATGTCCTGTTCCTAAAACACCAGAAAGGAATGTTAGTCCAACAATTACATACAGCCATTTTTCAATAACCTCTCTATCTACTCCAGTAAGTTTGATTAATAGGAATGATAAAATACCACCCATAATAAGTTCCCAAACACCTTCTACCCAAAGATGAACTACCCACCACCTGAAGAAAGAATCTTTTATTTGACTATCAAAAGGAAGCATACCTGGTAAATATAGTAAGGCCGCAAATAAGAGACCCATTGAAAGCACTAAGGCTGTTGTTGTTCTTCGTTTTCCTTTAAATAATGTTGTTAGAATGAGACCTAAAAAGAGTAAAACATTTACAACTACTAGATAGTCTAATGGTCTTGGTATTTCTAAAAATTTACGTCCTTCCCAATAGTTGAAATGGTATCCTACAATAGCGGTAACACCAACAAGAGCAAGACTTATTAATTGTACATAAGCAAGTTTTACACTTACTAATTCGCGTTGTGCTTCTTCTGGAATAATATAATAGGCTGCACCCATAAAACCAGATAATAGCCATACAACTAAAAGATTAGTATGTACTGCTCTGGCGGTGTTGAAAGGAATGAAGCTATGCAAACCATCCATTCCAGCATGTGCAAAACCCATTATAAAACCATATACTATTTGTAATCCGAATAATAGCATGGAAAGGGCAAAAAACCAATATGCTACTTTTTGTGATTTATATTTCATTTGTTTATATTTCTGTTAGTTAGTTATCATCTTTGGATAGTGGAGATACCACGGTTTCGAAACCATTTAAATCTATTTCTCCAATCCAGTTAAAAAAGGCAATCAGATCTTCAGCTTCTTCCTTAGAAAATCCATAAGCGACCATTTTTCTGCCATTAGGAGCCCAATCTACAGGGGTCATTAATACAGCTTTAATGTAACCTTCGCCTCGGCGTTCAACTACCTTTGTTAATTCGGGAGCATAATATGCGCCTTCACCCATAATTGTGTGGCACCCCATACAGTTGTTTTCTTCCCAAATGTGCTTTCCTCTTACAACAGCTTCTGTAATATTTTCATCATTAGATTGGTCATTAGATTTACTAAAAGAATAAATGGTAAGTCCAATAAATATCAGAAAAGTCACTACTGTTCCACCAAGAAAGAAAGCTCTTGCTTGTTTTTTTGATAACATATTTAATTAGTTTTGATTAGTATTATTTATTTGGTTCATGAAATTTTTAAATAGGATAATTTTATCCTATTTAAAGAATGAAGCAAAAATACCTTTTAAGATTTTCAAAAAACATGACATTTATCAGTTTTTGGTTTCTAGCGACTTTGCTTGATTAAATAATTTATGTAGTAGTGAATAATGTTTTAAAAATCTTTCTTTTTTGCTTTAAAAACGATTCTTAAAACAGGTAAAATAATCCAAATAATTAGCATTGAAAAAGAGACTATTAGTCCGAAACTAGTGCCGAAAAATTGTTTAAAAATAGCGCCCGTATAACCTAATAAGGCTGAAATATCTAATTTTAAAAGAATGAGAGTTCTTGATAAATCAATAGGGTTTAACATGGTTCCTATTAGAGATACTTTATCGAGAGGGTAATCTTCAAATAATACTAAGGACATTAAAAAGATACCATCATAAATTATACCTAGAAATAGCCACAATAAAATAGCGTATCCAAAGCCTTTAATTTTATTTTCGTTTGATAAAGCAATATTATAAGCTAATGCTGTAAATATTAAAGTTAGAAATGTGCCAGTAATGAGTAGTAGTGAAAAATCCCAAATGGCATTACTTTTAAATAGCCCATAAAACACAAAAGGCAAACCTAATCCTAAAATTAAACTCATAGATAGAGATAAAGCAACACCTAAATATTGTCCTAAAAAAATGGATGAGCGTTTTATGGGTTGTGCCAAAAGAAGTTCTGTAAATTCTTTAGAGTTGTAATAATACATAACACCAAATATGGTTCCAATAAGTGGTACTAAAACAATGATTACATTCATTAAAGTGATAACAGCTTTAGATAAATCGTTGTTTAAAAACAGCAGTATAATACCTAATAATAAATAGAAAGCAAAATACACATAACTCCAGCGGCTTCGCATTAAATCGTAAAAACTATATTTTAATATTTTAAGCATGATTTTCAGTTAAAATGGATGCAATAGCATGTTCGAAATCGGGTTGATTGGTTTTGGTTTTTAATTTTGAAACCGTGCCTTTAAAGTAAATTTTGCCTTCTAATAAAAACACAATTTCATCAGACACTTCTTCAACAAAACTCATAATATGCGAGGTTATTAAAATGGTTTTGCCTTTGGATTTTTCGGCTTGAATTAAATGTTTTAGCCTAATAAGGGAAATAGGATCTAAACCAGATGTTGGTTCATCTAAAATTATTAGCGGACTATTAAACATAAAGGTTAAAACCAGATTTACTTTTTGCTTAGTTCCGCCAGAAAGTGTTCCTAGTTTTTTGTCTAAAAACGGATGCAATTTAAATAAGTCTATTAGTCGTTCATCTTCATTAGTTTTACCACGTAAATCCTTTATCATTTTAATAAGCTCTTTTACTTTTAAATTACTTGGAAAATTAGCTATTTGTGGCAAATAATCAATTTGATGTCTGTAATTTGAGTTTTTCTTTATGTTTTCATCGTTAATAGAAATCTCTCCTTTATTAGGAATAACCATTCCTAAAATAGATTTTATTAAAGTGGTTTTTCCAGAACCATTAGGACCAAGCACCGCAAAAACACCACCTTTTTTAATGCTTAAATCAACACCACTTAGCACTTGGTTTTTTCCAAATCTTTTATGTAAATTTTGAATGTTTACCATGACATTTTTTTTGTTACAGGGTTATTATCTAAAAGATTATCTGGAGTAAAAACGGGCGATACCTTTTCAGAAAAATCTATAATATCTATAAATAAACTACGTAATAATATGATGGTTTCTGGAGTGCGATTTACAATGTAAGAAAAGAGTTTTACAGGTCTGTAGGGTACATCTCCAATACCATCTTTGTTTAAATCGTAACCCGTGTAATTACTCCAATAATTTCTATCGAAAACATTGTCATTTATATTGCTATTATAAGAAATATCAAAAGAATTATATAAGAAATTGTTTTCTAAAAAACTGTTGGTATAGCAGGCTCCACGAACTTTAATTGCCCACCCGTTATTTATAAAATTATTGTTTTTATAAACAATCCTGTTTGACCCTTCTATATTAATACCTATCGTGTTTTCTTCAAATGTATTCCCAATTATTTCTGCATCGTTTATTTCTTTTAAAAGCATACCATAAGATGCTGTTCCCCAATTTTCTTTAAAAGTATTGTTGTACATTTTTATTTTTTTTGAAAACATAACAGCTACACCAGCACCATTGTTTTCGAAGGTGTTGTCTTGATAGACGTCATTGTTAGAAAACATAAAATGCAATCCGTATCTTAAATTTAGGGCACTTACGTTATTTTTAATCAAACAATCGTCTGAAAACTCTAAATAAATACCATCACGAACATGTTCTATATAATTGTGTTCAATTTCAATATGATTGCTGTACCATAATTGAATTCCATTTCCTGAATTGTATTCTTGTATCGCATCACCAACTATTTTATTATGATAAATTTTTCCGAAGCTTGATTTTTCAATATAAATTCCGAAAAATAATTTCTCTAAAACCAAGTTTTTAATTACAAAATGTTTACTTCGTTTAATACGAATAGCTGCATAATCTTCGGTGTAACTGGTACCAACATTTATTATAAACAAACCATCAACGGTTACATTATTAGAAACAACAGTAATGATTTCTCCCTTTTTTTCACCGTCTATTAAAGGGTAGTTTTTGCCAATAATAGTGAGTGGTTTATCAATTAAAATTTTATGCTCTTTATAGATGCCTTTTTTTACTATGATAGTATCATAATCTTTGGCTTGCATTATGGCTTTTTTTAATGAAGAAATGGCACAAGAGTTGCATACTTCAATTTTTTGAGCATAACAAGAGTAAGTCATTAAAATGACTAGTAAAAAAAAGGATATTTTGTGCATTTTACTAGTTTTTTAAATGTGCTAGTAGTTGGTTCCAAGTATATAATGTTCCTCCTTTTTCCGATTGAATTTTTTTTGCGTCTTCTTCAGTTTTGAATGCTGATAAATATGCTCCCATCGGACTCGGAATGTTTTTACTTATTAAAAAAGTAGATTTAGTTGCATCTATAAGTGATTCTGGTGCTGTATAATTATTTGAAAGATACAGTTTGATTTCTGAAGTATCAAATTCTTTCATAAAATGAATCATACATTCTGATGCATCAAATTTATAAATTTTACCTTTTTTAGTAACAATTTCGGCGGCATGAACTTTGTCTACAATTGTCATTTTACAAAAATAACAGCCGTCATCGCCATAGTTTATAGCCTTGGGAGATACATTACAGCTGAAAAATAACAGCAATAGTATGCCTGTGTAATAGTGTTTTAGTGTTTGCATGTTTTTTAGTGTTTGTTTTTTTCTCTACATAGTTAACTTTTTATGGTTTTTTTCTTGCCAATTAAAAAGGCGATAAATGCTGAGGCTATACCTAAACCTAAAAATAATGCGCCTAAACGAGGGTAGGAATGTGCTTTAAAATTTAAAATGTCTTTACTACCAAACAAAGGTGGCTGAAACCCCATTACACTGCCATCTGGATTGGTAAACTTCATAATGGCTTTAGGGTCTAATTCATGACCATAATCATGTTCCCAAAGATAAAAGTCGTATAAGCCAGCACTACATAATACAATCATTAAAACAAACCAAAATAAGAACCATTTATAGTTGCCTTTAAAAGCAATTATTAATCCTAAAATGGTTGTAAGAATAATTCCAATAGGAAAAATTTTGAATTCAGGAATTGCATCCGGAATATATTTCATGCCTACATAATGATTCATCAAATTAATATTTTTAATATCAAAGGGATTCGCATCCGAAAAATCATTGATATGGATATACATGCCTAAAGGCGTTGGGTATTGGGGCGCTTCTAAGGTGATTTTCCAAAGCGGAAAAAGAAATAAGCCCAAAGGCAATAAAGCGGCGATAAGCATTATAATATTTGACTTTTTCATTATTTTGAGTCTTAATTATATTATTGTTTTTAATGTTTGAAAAGAAAGGCGAGAGCAATAATTCAACTCTCGCCTTGATAAGGAAATAAACACTAAAACAAAATTTCCTTAATTTTAGTAAGTTGTTATTCGCCTAAAGACCAAGATAATTCTAGGTTTGATGACGCAGGAGATACACGAATATAACCTTGCATTTCTTGATGTAAAGCAGAACAGAAATCTGTACAATAAAATGGCCAAACACCAACTTGTTTAGGTTCCCAAATAAATGTTTCGGTTTGTCCTGGCATAATTAGTAATTCGGATGTGTTGGCTCCAATCATAGCAATACCATGAGGCACATCATAATCTTGCTCTAAATTAGTAACATGAAAATATACTTTGTCTCCTACTTTAATACCTTCAATATTATCTGGTGAAAAGTGGCTCCGTATCATGGTCATTTGTATATGAACTTCTTTGCCATTTCTAACTACTTTAGTGTCGGCATCACTTTTGGCAGCATATGGGTGTTTGTTTTCTGCCAATTTATAAAGTTTTTTAGAATTTCCTTCAATTAATGAGGCGGGACAACCAGCAGCATAATGAGGTTCACCGATTGTTGGAAAATCTAGAAGCAATTCCATTTTATCACCAGATATATCATAAAGTTGAGCCGATTGAGTAACTTCTGGACCTGTTGGTAAATAACGGTCTTTAGTAATTTTATTCATGGCAACAACATATTTACCAAAAGGTTTTGCTGAGTTTCCTCCGGGAATCATTAAGTGACCAACAGAGTAATATGTAGGTTTTCTATCTATAACTTCCCAAGTTCCTAATTTCCATTTTACTACTTCAGATGAAATAAAGAATGTTGTGTAGGCATTCCCTTTTCCATCAAATTCTGTATGTAATGGTCCTAATCCTGGTTGTTCTACAGACCCTGCAAGTACATCTTCAAATTTTAATATTGGAATACCGTAAGCATCACCATCAAATTTTTTATTAGCAATGGCATCTTGCATTTTAGTAAATGAATGTACTGTTAAATTAGCTGAAAGTTTTCCGTTACCAACTATATATTCACCAGTAGGATCTACATCACAACCATGGGGTGATTTTGGAGTAGGCAATAAGAAAACAGCCCCAGGAACATCTATTGGGTTAATTGTTAAAACCTCTTTTATCATAGTAGATGTAGCAGAATGTGTTTCATCACTATATACATTATGCGCATAGTTAGTTGGCATTTTAGTTCCACCACCATTGTTTACATATTCTTCAATTTTTTTCCAGTTTATGGCAGCAATAAAATCTTTATCGTTTTGTGATGCATTAACTTCTAAAAGAGAATTAGCTTCCTCGGTATTATAGGTAGTAAAAAAGAACCATCCGTGAGATTTTCCACGTCCAGGGTGTGATAAATCATAATTAAATCCAGGCATTAATATTTGAAATTTAATAGACATTTCACCATTGTCTGGATTTACCTTTAAAAATGATAAAGCGCCTTTAAAGTTGCCTTTATAATCTTTAATAGACATATCTTTTTGAGGAATAGGTACTGAAAATCGAGTGCCTGCAACAACATACTCCGTGTTTTCAGTTACAAATGATGAACTGTGATTTCCAGCACTATTAGGAATTTCAATAATCTCTGTAGTTTCAAAAGTTGTTAAATCAATTTTTGCAATACGAGGTGTATTGTTTGCATTAATGTAAATATACCTGCCATCAAGTTCCCCATTGGTTTGCGAAATATCAGGGTGGTGAGAATCATCCCAAGGAATAAAACCATGAGATGTGTTTAACATAGGGCTAGTTTCTTCGTTATAACCATATGCTTTTTCTGCATCTTGAGAAAATACAGGAATTACTTTAAAAAGGCGTCCAGACGGTAAGCCATATACAGATAATTGTCCGCTAAATCCTCCAGAAATAAACGCATAAAACTCATCGTGCTGCCCTGGAGCAACATATACTTTTTCGGCAGCATTAGAACTTAATGCACTGTTTGATTTTGAAGAATCTCCATTATTGCAACTTGCAAAAGTCAAAGCAATAATTAAAAATCCTATAGAACTATTTAATATTTTTTTCATAATGTATTATTTAAATGATTAGTTTTCAGGCAAAATAACTTTATCTACAACATGTATAATACCATTTCCAGCAGGTATACTAGCAATTATTTTGGCTCCTCCAATAAATACATCATCTTCAATAACTTCTACGTTTACGCTTTGATTATTAGCTTGCCCTAGTTTTTTAAATTTCTTTAGAAAGTCTTTTGAGTAGTTGCCAGGTGTAACGTGGTTTAATAAAATATTTGATAAAGTGGCTTTGTTCTCAGGTTTTAATAAATTCTCAACTGTTCCTGCTGGTAATGCCGCAAAAGCATCGTTTGTTGGTGCAAAAACCATTAGTGGACCAGCATTTACTAAAGCATTTTCCAATTCGGCTGCCTGAACAGCAGCTACAAGTGTTGTATGATCTTTTGAACCGATTGCTATTTGCAATATGTTTGGAGTAGAGCCGTCATCTTCAATAAAAGCTTGTCCTTGTTTTTCATCAGTTGTAGATACAACTGTAGTTGTAGATGTTTCTGCAGGAGTTTCTTTATTATTTTTACAATTAAAAAAGAAAACAACAAGGAAAACGGTAAGTAAAATGTTTAAGTTGGTTTTCATATAATATTATTTTAATGTTCTAAAGTATTCTAAAACAGCTCTAGCTTCGGCCTCTGTAAGGTTTTGATTTGCCATAGGAGCACCATTAAATTCAGTTAATAAATCTTTAGCTAAAGGGTTTTTTTGCATCATTTCTTCTGGATTTAAAATCATATTCATAACCCATTCTGGAGTCCTACGTTCTAAAATGCCTAATGGTGCTGGGCCAATAAATTTTTTATCTACACGGTGGCATGCAGTACACATTTTTTTATACACATCTTCACCATGAGTTGCCATGGTTTGATCTATTTCATCCCCAAGTTCAACAGATTTTATTGGACCAACGCCTTTGTCGTTTAAGTCTATTCTTTTTGATGCAGTAACAGGCTCAGCTTTAGTTACTTTTTTTTCTGTTGTAGTTGTTTTTTCGTAAGAGAAACCTGCTTTCTTTTTTTCTTCTTTACCACCACAGCTTATAAGTAGTAAAATTAATAATGTCATTAAAGTTTTTAGTGTTGTTGTTTTCATATTGATTAAATTTATTTGTCAAATCTATAATCTTGATTAATAATATAAAATGATATATGTCATATTTAAGACAAAATTATCTTTTTTATATTTGTATAAATTTATTTATATTCTAAAATGCTCTCAAAATCTTCAAAATATGCCATTAAAGCCGTTACATTTTTGGCTTTAAATTCAAGTAAGAAAAAAAAGGTAATGGTTAAGGATATTGCCGAACCTATTAATGTTCCGCAGGCATATATTGCTAAATTACTTCAGGATCTAGTTCGGTTTAATATAGTATCTTCTGTTAGAGGTCCTAAGGGCGGATTTTATTTAGATGATAAAAATAAAGAGCAGTCTGTTTTTAGTATTATAAATGTTATTGACGGAGAAAAAAAGTTGAGTACTTGTATGTTAAGTTTAGGAAGTTGTAATGAGACAAAACCTTGTCCTTTACATAATATATTAAGTGCTTCGAGAGATGAAATATTAAAGAATTTGAAAGATAAAACTATTAAGGAATTATCATTAGATGTTAAATCTGGAAATTCGTTTTTACCACTATAAGGCTAAAAGTACAACCTCACAAAAGGCGCCCAAGAATCTGCATAAATACTTTTTTGATTGTTATACAGAATATCATATCTAATGCCAAAAGTAATATTGCCATTTCTATATCCAGCACCTAAAAATAAAGCAGGAATCCAATAATTATCGTCTTCAATATTTAAGTTAACATTATAGCGTCTATTTACGTTAAGTTGTTCAAATTCTGCCGAAAGTTGAATTTCATTAATAATATTAAAAAGACTAATAATACTACCGCCTAAAATAGTAGATTTATAGATGCTTTTTTGATTGTTAAAGGTTGCATTAAGTCCAAAACCAAGGGCTATTATTTCATTAAATTCATATATAGCACTAGGAGCAATAGTTGCACTAAAAAAGGTGTCACTAAAATTTAAACCAAAACCACCTCCAAAACGTACACCTTTCCAGAGATCATTTGTTTTATCTTGTGCATAAGAGAAATGAACAAAACAAAAAACAATTAAGAAAATTAATAGTTTTGTTTTGTTGATTATAGAAAATATGGGCATAAATTTATAATTCATTAAAAAATTAACACAAAATATTGCTTATTGATGATAACGATTCTTGTTATCTTATAAATATAGTAAAAGAAACACCTAATTTTTTTAAAAGTTGTATTTTTGACCCCAAATTTGAGTAAACGATAGTGAATTATAATAATAATGGATAAATTTTCCTTTTTAAACGCAGCACATACAGCATATTTTGCCGATTTATACGATCAATATTTACAGAACCCAGATAGTGTAGAACCTAGTTGGAGAGCTTTTTTTCAAGGTTATGATTTTGGTAGTGAAAATTATGGATTAGAGGGTGAAATAGTAGAAGGTGTTTCGGCACAAATGCCAGAATACCTACAGAAAGAATTTCAAGTTATAAAACTTATTGATGGTTATAGAATGCGAGGGCATTTGTTTACTAAAACAAATCCTGTACGAAATAGAAGAACCTATACACCAACATTAGATATTGAAAATTTCGGTCTTTCCGCAAACGATTTAGATACTGTTTTTAATGCAGGTGAAATTTTGGGTATTGGCACCCAGACTTTACGTGAAATTATTATTCATTTAGACAGGATTTATTGCAGTTCTATAGGCGTAGAATATATGTATTTACGTAATCCTGAAGTGATTTCATGGTGGCAGGGTAAATTAAATTTTAATGATAATCAACCTAATTTTTCACCAGATAAAAAGAAATATATCCTTTCGAAATTAAACCAAGCGGTGAATTTTGAAAACTTTTTGCAAACAAAATATGTTGGGCAAAAACGATTTTCTCTAGAAGGAGGTGAATCATTAATTCCAGCAATAAGTAATGTGCTTTTTTATGCTGTTGAAAAATATGATGTAAAAGAATGTGTTTTAGGAATGGCTCACCGTGGGCGTTTAAGCACACTCGTAAATATTTTTAGAAAACCAATGAACGAACTCTTAAGTGAGTTTGATGGTAAAGATTTTGAAGACGAAGATATAGATGGAGATGTTAAATACCATTTAGGGTTAACCTTAGATAAAACCTATCAAAATGGTAAAACCATAAAAATGAATTTGGTGCCAAACCCATCACATTTAGAAACGGTTGCATCGGTTGCTGAAGGTATTACAAGAGCAAAAATTGACACAGATTACGAAGGAGACGATCAAAAAATATTACCAATAATAGTGCATGGAGATGCCGCTATAGCAGGTCAAGGTATTGCTTATGAAGTAGCTCAAATGAGTCAATTAAATGGTTACAAAACTGGAGGTACTATTCATATTGTTGTTAATAACCAAATTGGTTTTACTACTAATTATTTAGATGCGCGTTCAAGCACCTATTGTACAGATGTTGCAAAGGTAACTTTATCACCAGTTTTACACGTAAATGCAGATGATGCTGAGGCTGTTGTACATGCTGTAGAGTTAGCTTTAGACTATAGAATGCGATATAAGAAAGACGTTTATATAGATTTGTTGGGTTACCGTAAATATGGACATAATGAAGGTGATGAACCTCGTTTTACACAACCAAAATTATATAAAGAAATAGCAAAGCATAAAAACCCTTTTCAATTATATTCTAGTAAATTAATTACTGAAAATACTATTGATAAAACATATTTAGACACTATTGTTTCAGAGTTTAAAGAGACTTTAGAGAGTGAGTATGTAAAGTCAAAAGAGGCAGAATCTTCTAAAGTTAGAGAATTTATGCAAGAACGTTGGACTAATTTTCAACGACAAGGGCTAGAAGGTATGTTAAAAGTTGCAGACACAACATTTCCTGAAAATAATTTAAAAAATATTTCTAAAATTGTTTCAACAGTTCCAGAAGGTGTTAAGTTTTTAAGGAAAGCCGAAAGAATTCTTGACGGACGATCAAAAATGGTTTTTGAAACCGATACTTTAGATTGGGGAATGGCTGAAACTTTAGCCTATGGTAGTTTGTTAGAAGAAGGATTTAATGTGCGTATATCTGGTCAAGATGTTGAGCGTGGTACATTTAGTCATAGACATGCTATTTTACGTGATGAAATATCAGAAGAACGTATTAATTTATTAAACACAAACCCAGAGAATAAAGGTAAAATGGATATTTTTAATTCCTTTTTATCAGAATATGGTGTGCTAGGTTTTGATTATGGTTACGCCATGGCAAATCCAAATACATTAACTATTTGGGAAGCACAATTTGGAGATTTTAGTAATGGTGCTCAAATTATATTTGACCAATATTTATCGGCAGCAGAAGATAAATGGAAAGCGCAAAATGGTATTGTTGTTTTATTGCCACATGGTTATGAAGGGCAAGGATCTGAACACTCATCGGCAAGAATAGAACGTTATTTACAACTTTGTGGTGATGATAATATGATAGTTGCAGATTGTACAACACCTGCAAATATTTATCACTTATTGCGTCGTCAAATGAAGCGCGATTTTAGAAAACCATTAATAGTTTTTACACCAAAAAGTTTATTACGTCATCCAAAAGCAGTTTCAAGTTTAAATGAATTAGCTTCAGGTAACTTTCAAGAAGTTATAGACGATACAATAAATCCAGAAAATGTAAAGAAACTTGTTTTCTGTACAGGTAAATTCTATTATGATTTATTAGCAGAAAGGGAAGTCATAGAATCAGATGATGTTGCTTTAGTTAGAATTGAGCAATTATTTCCTTTGCATTTAGAAAAAATTCAAGAAATAATAAGTCGTTATCCTAATGTTAAAACATATGCTTGGGCACAAGAAGAACCTAAAAATATGGGAGCTTGGAGTTATATGTTACAACGTATGGATTTGGTTAAATTAGAAGTTTATTCTAGACCATTTAGTTCGGTTCCAGCTCCAGGGTCTAGTACACGAGATAAAGGCAGACAGCGTCGTGTTATTAATGCTGTTTTTGATAAAAATTAGTTAAAAAAAGAAAATCAATTAAAATAAAATTATAAAAAATGATTTTAGAAATGAAAGTGCCTTCACCAGGCGAGTCTATTACAGAAGTAGAAATAGCAACATGGCTAGTAGAGGATGGAGATTATGTAGAAAAAGATCAAGCCATTGCTGAGGTAGATAGTGATAAAGCAACACTTGAATTACCTGCGGAAGCTAGTGGAATTATTACACTCAAAGCTGAAGAAGGTGATGCTGTAGCTGTTGGTGCTATAGTATGTTTAATTGATACAAGTGCGGAAAAACCAGAAGGAGATGCTCCAAAAGTTGAAAAACAAGAAGAAGCACCAAAGGTTGAAGCTCCTAAAGCTGCTGAGCCAGAAGCTAAAACGTATGCTACAGGTTCTGCAAGTCCTGCTGCAAAGAAGATTTTAGCAGAAAAAGGTATGGATACTGCTTCAATTTCTGGAACAGGAAAAGACGGTAGAGTTACTAAAGATGATGCTATAAATGCGATTCCTTCTATGGGAACTCCAACAGGAGGGAATAGAGGAACTTCTAGAAGTAAAATGTCTATGTTACGTCGTAAAGTAGCAGAGCGTTTAGTTGAAGTTAAGAATACAACAGCTATGTTAACTACTTTTAATGAAGTTGATATGTCTCCTATTTTTGCGTTACGTAATGAATATAAAGAAACCTTTAAAGCAAAGCATGGTGTTGGTTTAGGGTTTATGAGTTTCTTTACCCTCGCAGTTGTTAGGGCTTTAGAAATGTATCCAGCAGTAAACTCTATGATTGATGGAAAAGAAATGCTGACTTATGATTTTTGTGATATTAGTATAGCTGTTTCTGGACCAAAAGGACTTATGGTACCAGTTATTAGAAATGCTGAAAACCTAAGTTTTAGAGGTGTAGAATCTGAAGTAAAACGTTTAGCACTTCGTGCTAGAGATGGTCAAATTACAGTTGATGAAATGACAGGAGGAACCTTTACTATTACAAATGGAGGTGTTTTTGGAAGTATGTTATCTACACCAATTATAAACCCGCCACAAAGTGGTATTTTAGGAATGCATAATATTGTAGAGCGTCCTGTTGCTATTGATGGAAAAGTTGAAATACGTCCTATTATGTATGTAGCTTTATCTTATGATCATAGAATAATTGATGGAAAAGAAAGTGTAGGCTTTTTAGTGGCTGTAAAAGAAGCCTTAGAAAATCCAACAGAATTATTAATGAATAATGATGTTAAAAAGGCTTTAGAGCTTTAGTCTACAAAAATAATTTTATAAAAATAGCTGCCATTTTGGTGGCTATTTTTTTTATTAACAGTCTATATTATATTAATAATAACATTAATTGATATAATAACAATTACTAATATACCTAATCCAATTGCAAGGTATTTTTCTAGAGTACTATTGTTTTTTTTCATAGTTTGGGCTTATAAATAGGTTTCTTTTTGATTTATACAAGTTTAAACTCTATGCTATTAGAGCACAGGGTAATTTGATAATGCCTTTTTTAATGAATTAATTAATAGTACTGTAAAAGTATATTGTAATAAGGATATATAAAATAAGTACATATACGTATTTTATATAATGGAAGTTTATAAAAAGCGAAAACTCTAAATCATAACAATTTAGAGTTTTCTATAATTCTCCCTAAGAACTAATTAATAGCACTGTAAATGTATAGGATATAAATGTGAAAAAAAATACGCACTTCTACGTATTTTATAAATGAGTTTTATTAACGTTTGCCCAAATAGAAAGTGACGTAGGTTTATTATCTAAGCAAAGTTTAGCTACAATATTGCTTCTATGTTTGTCTACAGTACGTATAGAAATATTTAGTTCTTCAGCAATGTCTTGGCTGGTTTTATTTTCAGAAATAAGTTTTGTTATTTTTAGTTCAGATTTAGTTAATAAGTCCAAGCCTTTTGGTTTTTCATTATAACCATTATGTTTTAAAAAGGAGCCAATTTCTTCACTAAAATAAGGTCTATTATTAAGAACATTGTCAATACAAGTTTCAATTTCTTCAATAGCAAAATCTTTTAAAATATAGCCATAAACATTATAGGCTTTAGCTTTATCATATAATTCTTCTTCTTTATCAAAAGTGATGAGGATAATTTTGGTTGAAAGGTTGTTTTTTTGACAAGCCTCAGCAATTTCTAAGCCTGTTTTCTGCGGCATTCTTATATCAAGAATAGCAATTTCTGGCTTTAATTTTACTATAAGGTTATAAGCACTATTTCCATCGGAAGCGCTTCCAACTATATTAAAGTTTTTAGAAGATAAAAAATCTGTTAAGCCTCGTAACATTAAAGGGTGGTCGTCTGCAATTACAATTGAGGTATTCATTAGTTAGGGATAAATGCTATTAATAGATGATTATAATTAGTTATAATTTTAAATATAGAAATTTCTTTTCGTAATCGATAATGGCTTTTCCTTTTTTCAAAATATCTGCGCCAATAATACCGTCTACAGGTTTTGAATTATGATTAATTAAAGCTGTATTTACATGGCTAAGGTTAAATAAAACTAAAACAACTTTATCGTTTTTCCATTTTCCTATTTTAACTTTATTTTTTTTAGACATTTTAGTGTCCATGTCGGTTGCTCCAGCTCCTGCAGCTTTAATTTCAGAATCTTTAACTTTTAGATTGAAAGTTTCAATGGCTTCAAAGCCAACACACGAACTTGATGCTCCTGTATCTAAAATGAATAAACCTTTATGTCCATTTATTGTTGCTTTAATTTCAAAATGGTTGGTTTGTGTTAAATGTAATTTTACTTTAGTGTAGCCTTTGTCAAGAAGAAATTGTTGAAGCTTTGCCATAAATTGATTTTAAACAAATATAATGATGTAAAAACAATTATTTTTACAAAATAATAGAAGTAAAAATTTAAAACTTTAATATTTGATAGTTACAGACACGCATACCCATTTATATAGCGAAGCTTTTGATGAAGATAGAAACGACATGATAAATCGAGCCATGCAACAAGGCGTGTCTAGGTTTTTTATTCCAGCCATTGATTCTACTTATACTACATCTATGCTTCAACTAGAACAAGATTATCCAAACAATGTTTTCTTAATGATGGGTTTACATCCTACACATGTAAAAGATAATTATAAAGAGGAATTAAAACATGTAGAAGAGATGCTTGCAAGTCGAAAATTTTATGCTGTTGGTGAAATTGGTATAGATTTATATTGGGATAAATCGACATTAGAAATTCAGCAAGAAGCATTTAAATATCAAATACAATTAGCAAAACAATATAAATTACCAATTAATATTCATTGCAGAGAGGCATTCGATGAAATATTTGAAGTTTTAGAAAGTGAAAAAAGTGATGATTTATTCGGAATATTTCATTGTTTTACAGGAAACTTGGAGCAAGCACATCGGGCTATTTCTTATAATATGAAATTAGGTATTGGAGGTGTGGCAACTTTTAAAAATGGAAAGATTGATCAGTTTCTAAATCAAATAGATTTAAAACATATTGTATTAGAGACCGATTCACCATATTTAGCACCTGTACCATATAGAGGTAAACGAAATGAGAGTCTATATATATTAAAGGTGTTAGAGAAATTATCTATCCTATATAATATAACTCCAGAAGAAGTTGCAAATATTACAACTCAAAATTCGAAAGAGGTTTTTAAAGTTTAGAAATATGAAAAAATCAAAAGCGAACATATTACTTATATACACAGGTGGTACTATAGGTATGATTAAGGATTTTAAAACAAGTACGTTAAAAGCTTTCGATTTTAAAACTCTTTTAGAGAAAATACCAGAGTTACAGTTGTTAGATTGTAATATAGATACAGTTTCATTTAAGAAACCTATAGATTCTAGTAATATGAAACCCGAATATTGGGTGCAAATAGTTGATATAATAGAAGATAATTATAGTGATTTTGATGGTTTTGTGGTACTTCACGGAAGTGATACCATGAGTTATACCGCTTCTGCATTAAGTTTTATGTTAGAAAATTTAGCAAAACCTGTCGTGTTTACAGGTTCACAATTGCCTATTGGAGATTTGCGTACCGATGCCAAGGAGAATTTAATAACTTCTATTCAGGTAGCGTCATTAAAACATGAAAACAAACCTTTAATTAAAGAAGTGTGTTTATATTTTGAATATAAATTATATCGCGCCAATAGAACTACAAAAATTAATGCAGAAGATTTTCAAGCTTTTGCCTCCTTTAATTATCCAGATTTAGCAGAATCAGGAGTGCACTTAAAGATTAATAACAAATATTTATTCAAACCTGATTTGAATAAAACTTTAATAGTTCATAAAAAATTAGATAATAATATAGCCCTTATAAAACTGTTTCCGGGCATTTCAGAGGTAATAGTTAGTGGAATTATTAATTCTCCTAAGCTAAAAGCTGTAATTATTGAAACTTTCGGGTCTGGAAATTGTACTACTGAAAAATGGTTTGTTGAGATACTAACAGAAGCAATTTTAAAAGGGATATACATTATTAATATAACACAATGCTCTGGTGGTAGTGTTATGATGGGACACTATGAGACTAGTAATCAGTTAAAAGAGATTGGTGTTATATCAGGAAAGGACATTACTACTGAAGCTGCAATTGGAAAGCTAATGTTTATGTTAGGGCAAAATATTTCAAGTATAAAATTTAAAAATATCTTTGAAAAACCCCTTAGAGGAGAAATGTCTTAAATTTAACTGATAAAATTTTAGCCTTTAAACTTTTTTTCGTTATTTCATACCCTGTAATTTAACTTAGATTAAATACAGAGAGGTGGCCGAGTGGTCGAAGGCGCACGCCTGGAAAGTGTGTATACCTCAAAAGGGTATCGAGGGTTCGAATCCCTTCCTCTCTGCTGTTATTTTTTACTTTTAATTACTTTATTTTTTATATCTTTAACACTTTAACTAATAAAATTAAGATCGAGAACATGAAAAGATTATTTTCTATCCTTGCTATCGCTGGAATGATGGCATTCGGAACTGCTAATGCAACTACAAACACAAGCACTAGTGCAGCAGTAACAACTGTAACAACAACTACTCAAGAGCCTGACGCAGCAGCAGCTGAAGATTTAGGATTTCATCAAGAATTAAAAAAGCGTTTTATTGAAGGTGGCCCAGGATTTATGGGAATAGTACTTTTATGTTTAATTCTAGGTTTAGCAATCGCTATTGAAAGAATTATCTTTTTAAACCTTTCTACAACAAATTCAAAAAAATTAACTCAATCTGTTGAAGATGCATTATCATCTGGTGGTGTTGAAGCTGCAAAAGAAGTTTGTAGAAACACAAAAGGACCTATTGCTTCTATTTTCTATCAAGGTTTAGATAGAGTTGATGAAGGTGTAGAAGCTGCTGAAAAAGCTGTTGTAGCTTACGGTGGTGTACAAATGGGACAATTAGAAAAGAATGTATCTTGGATTTCTTTATTTATAGCATTAGCGCCAATGCTTGGTTTCATGGGTACTGTAATTGGTATGATTCAAGCATTTGATAAAATTGAAGCAGCTGGAGATATGAACCCTTCATTAGTGGCGGGTGGTATTAAAGTAGCACTTTTAACAACAGTATTTGGTCTAGTTGTTGCAATTATACTTCAAATTTTTTACAATTATATTATTGCTAAAATAGATAGCATTGTTAATGATATGGAAGATTCTTCTATTACATTAATGGACTTGTTAATTAGAAACAAGAAGTAATAATTTAAAATTGTAAGTATTATGAAATGAGCCATGTCAATTTAAGGTTATAATGAACTTAAAATGATTATTGGCGAATTACATCTGACTTATTTAACACAATAAAATTTAAACAGATGAAAAAAATATTAACCATATTATTAGCAGTTGTAGGTATACTTTCTATAGTATTTCTAGCTATGATAATATCAGCAGGAGATGAAGCGATAAAAGCTGGAGAATCTAGTGGATCTGTAAATACGTTTATGTATATTGGATATATTGTTTTCTTTTTAACTTTAGCTTTTGTAGTTATTTTTAGTTTGAAAAACATATTCTCTGATGGAGATAAACTTAAAAGTACATTAAAAGGACTTGGTGTATTTGCTCTACTATCAGCGATTTGTTATTTTGGATTAGCTAATGGAGTAGAAACACCATTAAAGGATGGTGGATCGTTATCAGCAAGCGGCTCTCAATTATTAGGAGCAGGACTATGGTTGTTCTATCTACTTCTTTTAATAGCAGGAGGCTCTATGTTGTTTTTCGGAATTAAAAAAATGGCAAAATAATATGGCAAAAAGAGCAGCACCGGAAGTTAATGCAGGCTCAATGGCCGACATTGCTTTCTTACTATTAATCTTTTTCTTAGTTACAACTACTATAGAAAAGGATTCTGGTATAAACCGAAAATTACCACCTATTGATGATTCAGAACAAGATGTTATTATAAAACAGAAAAATATTTTTACTGTTTTATTAAATAAGAATGACCAATTGTTAGTAGAAGATGAGAACATGGAACTTAAAGATTTAAGAGCAGCAGCTGTTGAATTTTTAGATAATAATGGAGATGGTTCTTGTAGTTTTTGTCAAGGGAAGAAAAACTCTTCTTCATCTGATAATCCAACAAAAGCAATTATTTCGTTAGCGAATGATAGAGAAACTTCTTATTCAGCATACATATCTGTACAAAATGAATTAGTTGCAGCTTATAATGTATTAAGAAATAGATTGGCACTTCAATTAGGACCTAAAAAAGGGTTTCCAGGCATGGATTTTGTTCAAATGCAAGAAAACTATAAAAGTGTTCAATGGCCTGGAAATAAGGATAAGTTGAAAGCTGTTATTGATCAAATTAAAGAATTGATTCCTCAGAAACTATCGGAAGTACAATAGGTAATTTAGAATTAAATAAATAGAGATTAATATGTCTAAATTTAAAAAGAAAAAGGATGGAGGATTAGCTCCAATTAACACAGCATCATTACCAGATATTGTATTTATGTTATTATTCTTTTTTATGGTTGCAACCGTAATGAGAGAAGATACACTTATGATTAAAAATGCTTTGCCTTTAGCTAACCAAATAGAGAAACTTGATAAAAAGAATCCTGTTAGTTATATATATATTGGAAGGCCTAGTGATAACTATAAGAAATTTGGTACAGCAGCGAGAATACAGTTAAATGATAAGTTTGCTGATGTTAGCGAAGTAGCTGCTTTTATAGGAGCAGAAAGGGCTGCACTAAGAGAAGAACTTATTCCATTTTTAACGGTATCTTTAAAAGTAGATAAAGATGCTAATATGGGTATTGTTGGTGATGTTAAGCAAGAACTAAGAAAGGTTAATGCATTAAAAATTAACTACACAACAGGTAGTGGTGATGCATTGAATAATTAAGTAAAATAATCTTAATTTGTTAATAAAAAAGGGCATTCTTAAATAGAATGCCCTTTTTTATTAAGTTATATATTTGAGTATTTATATTATATTAAAATCTAGTTTAGATGAAAAGATTATTTGTTTTTATAAGTATTATGTTCTTTGTACAAAAAATAGATGCACAAGAGCAAGTAAATAAAATAATTGATTCACTTTATAAAGAAGATCAGTTTTATATTGGTGTAACGAATAATTTATTTGGAAATAAGCCAGCAGATTTATCTCAAAGTGGTTTTTCTAGTGGTTTTCATTTAGGTTTTATTAAAGATATGCCTATCAATAACAATAGAAATGTTGCTATTGGTATTGGTATGGGATATTCTGTTAATTCTTTTAATGAAAACTTACTTATTAGTAAAGATAATTTAGGAGCGGTATCTTACACTATTTTAGATGATGATAAAACATATACTAAAAATAAGTTTTCTAGGCATTTACTTGAACTACCTTTAGAATTTAGATGGCGTACCTCAACACCATCAGAATATAATTTTTGGCGTATTTATACAGGTTTTAAGTTTAGTTATATGTTTGCGCATACCACTAAATATATAGGAGATTTAGGCAGTTTTAAATATACAGATATTGAGGATTTTAATAAGTTTCAGTATGCTTTAACATTAAGTGCAGGTTACAATACTTGGAATATTTACATGTATTATGCTTTAAATTCTATTTTTTCTAATAATGTTAATGTTGATGGACAGTCATTAAACATGAATGCTATAAAAATTGGTTTAATGTTTTATATTCTATAACCAATAGGGGACTAATATAAGTTGTGGAATTAGACCAACAAATAAACCCATAATTAATTCTTTGTAGGTATGCGCTTTTAAATGTAATCTAGACGTTGCAACAGCTCCAATTGCAATCATCATTAAAGCTAAAGCACCATTAATATTGATGCTAAAGTGAATACTTAAAGCTAAAAAAAACATAAAGACTCCAGATACAGAAATCATATGTATACTTGCTTTAAACTTAAATACAGCAAGCAGTAAACAGGTCATTGTAGAAATTAATATACCAACAAAAAAATAGTAAAGTTCAATAACTTGTGTTGGAGTTAAAATACGCTTTATTACAATAAGAATAACAATGCAATTTAATGCTAGCGGGTAGATACGTTCATTAGTGCTTTTTAAGTAAATAGAGTTTACCTTTCCCAATGTTTTGAGCAAAAAATAGAGTAGTATAGGTAGGATTATGGTAAGTATAACAAGAGAAACTATTTTTGCGTGTATAATTTCACTAGGTATATATCTAGGCGATTTTGAAAAATAAAAAAGGACACCTAAAAGGGGCATTAATAATGGATGCAAGATATACGATATGCATTTTAAAAGCCAATTCATCATATTTTTTTACGTAACCTAGCTACTGGGATATCTTGTTGTTCTCTGTATTTCGCAACTGTACGTCGTGCTATAGGATATCCTTTTTCTTTCAAAATAGAAGCTAATGTTTCGTCTGTTAATGGTTTTTTTTTGTCTTCTTCTTCAATAACGGTTTCTAATATTTTTTTAATTTCTCTTGTTGAAACATCTTCACCTTGATCATTTTTCATGGATTCTGAAAAGAATTCTTTTATCAGTTTTGTTCCATAAGGTGTGTCAACATATTTACTATTTGCAACTCTTGATACTGTAGAAACATCCATAGAAATTTCATCTGCAATATCTTTAAGGATCATCGGTTTTAAATTGCGTTCATCTCCTGTTAAAAAGTACTCTTTTTGGTAGTGCATAATAGCACTCATTGTAATAAATAAAGTTTGTTGACGTTGTTTTATGGCTTCAATAAACCACTTAGCGGCATCTAGTTTTTGCTTTATAAAACTAACTGCGTCTTTTTGTGATTTCGATTTGTCTTTAGATTCTTTATAGCCATTAAGCATGTTGTTATATTCTCTAGAGACATGAAGCTCTGGAGCATTTCTTCCGTTTAATGTTAGTTCTAATTCGCCATCAACAATTTTTATAGCAAAATCAGGAACCACATGTTCAACAATTCTATTGTTTCCAGCGTAAGAGCCACCTGGTTTTGGGTTTAAATGTTCAATATTTGAAATAGCATCTTTTAATTGAACTTCTGAAATATTAAATTTCTGAAGTAATTTTTGATAGTGTTTTTTAGTGAATTGTTCAAATGCATTATCAATAATATTAATTGCTAATAGACAATCTGGTGTTTTTTCTTTTCGGTGTAACTGAATGCTTAAACATTCTTGTAAGTTTCTAGCACCAACACCAGCAGGATCTAGCTGATGAACAATTTTTAAAACTTTTTCAATGCTTTCTTCTGTGGTATAAACGTTTTGTGTGAACGCTAAATCGTCCATTATATCACTTAACTCACGACGTATATAACCACTTTCATCAATACTACCAACTAAAAATTCGGCAATATCTCGTTCTTCATCAGACAGTCTATAGGTGTTTAATTGATTTATTAGGTGTTGGGTAAAAGATGTACCAGCGGCATAAGGCATCGTTTTTTCCTCATCATCACTACTATAATTATTTGCTTGCGTACGATAATCAGGGATTTCATCATCACTTAAATATTCATCAACATTAATATCGTCTGCATTTATACTTTCGTTATCATTAAAATCATCAGTATTGTCTAAGTCAGAATCATACTCATTTTCAATATCTTCTTTACCACTTTCAAGAGCTGGATTTTCTTCTAACTCTTGTTTTAAACGCTGTTCAAATGCTTGTGTAGGCAACTGTATCAATTTCATTAATTGAATTTGTTGCGGTGATAGTTTTTGCGATAATTTAAATTGTAAATATTGCTTAAGCATGTTCGAATTATGGTTGTTTCTCAAAGATAAAAAAAGGAATTAGCTTACCAAAGTTGTGCCAACTTTCCTTTTTTATGAAAATTGACTAAAATTGTGCATTTTGAGGTGTTCTTGGAAAAGGAATAACATCTCTAATATTACTCATTCCTGTAGCAAACATAACCAAACGCTCAAAACCAAGCCCAAAACCAGAATGTACTGCGGTACCAAATTTACGTAAATCTAAATACCACCAAAGGTCTTCTTCAGGGATATTAATAGCGGCCATTTTTTCTTTTAAGATATCTAAGCGCTCTTCTCGTTGTGCACCACCTACAATTTCGCCAATTCCAGGAAATAAAATATCCATGGCTCTAACCGTTTTGCCATCTTCATTTAAACGCATATAAAAAGCTTTTATGTTTGCGGGATAATCAAATAAAATAACTGGACATTTAAAATGTTTTTCAACTAAAAAACGTTCGTGTTCACTCTGTAAATCACAGCCCCATTCATTAATTAAATATTTGAATTTTTTCTTTTTATTAGGCTTGCTGTTTCTTAAAATATCTATAGCTTCAGTATAGCTAACACGTTTAAAGTTATTTTCTGTAATGAAATTTAATTTTTCAATTAAACTTAAATCACTACGTTCAGCCTGAGGTTTTGTCTTTTCTTCGTCTAATAAGCGATTATTTAAAAACTCTAAATCTTCAGGGTTATTTTCTAAAATATAGGATATTACATATTTAAGAAAATCTTCAGCTAAATCCATATTACCAGCTAAATCCATAAAAGCAACTTCAGGTTCTATCATCCAAAACTCTGCTAAATGACGTGAGGTATTGGAGTTTTCTGCTCTAAAAGTAGGTCCGAATGTATAGACCTTACCCAATGACATCGCGTAGGTTTCTGCTTCTAATTGACCAGATACGGTTAAGTTGGTTTCTTTTCCGAAGAAATCTTTAGAGTAATCAACATTACCTTCATCATTTAAGGGTGGATTTTTAGCATCTAAACAAGAAACTTTAAACATTTCTCCTGCGCCTTCAGCATCACTCCCAGTAATAATTGGAGAGTGCATATAGTAGAATCCGTTCTCGTTAAAATATTTATGTATAGCAAATGATAATGCAGATCTTAAACGCATTACGGCACTAAAAGTATTTGTTCTAGTACGTAAATGAGCGTTTTCTCTTAAAAACTCAAAGGAGTGTTTTTTTGGTTGAATAGGATACGTTTCAGGATCTGAATCGCCTAAAATTTCTAAGTAATTTACTTGTATTTCAACTTTCTGACCTTTGCCTTGGCTTTCAACCAATTCGCCTTTAATATGAATTGCTGCTCCTGTTGTAACTCTTTTTAAAAGTGCTTCATCAAAATTTTCAAAATCTAAAACACATTGTATATTATTAATTGTTGAACCGTCATTTAAAGCTATAAATCGATTAGCTCTAAAAGTTCGAACCCATCCTTTAATTTCTATTTCAGGTAAAATAATGTTTTGTGTTAATAATTCAGAAACGGAACGTAATTGCATAAATACTTGTTTTGAAATGTAAATATAACGGTTTAAATTATTAAAATTGAAATTATAAATCGTAAAAATTTGATGTAATTTGTTTTATTTAACATAATTAGGTTCTAATCTGTAATTTATATGTTAAAATTCTGTTCTTCTATATCATCCTCTTCAGGAATGATATTAATAGATGGTTTTCTTAGTACTTCTTTATTGGCAATACTACGCTCTAATGATAATAAAAGAGAAGGAAGTAATAATAGGTTAGATAACATTGCAAATAGTAACGTTGCCGAAACTAAAGCTCCTAATGCAACTGTACCCCCAAAGCTTGAGATTGTAAATACTGAAAAACCAAAGAAAAGTACTATTGAAGTATAAAACATACTTACTCCTGTTTCTCGTAAAGCCCCATAAACAGATGTTTTAATTTTCCAGTTATTAGCCTGTAATTCTTGTCTATATTTTGCTAAAAAGTGAATAGTATCATCTACTGAAATGCCAAATGCAATACTAAATACCAATATAGTTGAAGGTTTTATAGGTACTCCTAAATAACCCATTAAACCAGCCGTTATAACTAATGGTAATAAGTTAGGAATAAGAGAAACTATAATCATACGAGCAGACCTAAACATATAAGCCATAAAAATTGAGATTAAAATTATGGCAAGGGATAACGAAATTGCTAAGTTTTTAACTAAGTATTTAGTTCCTTTTTGAAATACTAAAGCTTTTCCAGTTATCGTAATATTGTATTTTTCTTTAGGGAATACTTTGTCTATTTTAGTTTGAAGATTTTCTTCAATACGTTCCATTTTATCTGTGCCAATATCTTTCATAAAAGTCGTGATACGAGCATATTGTCCAGTTTTATCTACAAAATTATTAAGCAAGTCTACATTTGAAGTTGAATTTTTAGCATACGATAAAATAAAACTGTTTTCTTGAGACGTTGGTAATTGATAAAATTTAGGATTTCCGTTATAGTATGCTTGCTTAGAATATTTAACTAAACTTACAACAGATATTGGTTTAGATAATTCTGGTGTTTCAATAATTAAATCTTCTAATTCATTCATGCGTTTTAGCGTAGAAAGCTTCATAACCCCTTTTTTACGCTTTGTATCAACCATGATTTCTAAAGGCATAATACCATTAAACTCATTTTCAAAAAAACGAATATCATTCACAAATTCTGATTCTTGCGGCATATCTTCAATTAAACTGCCCGATATTTTTATTTGATAAATGCCAATAATACTAACAACAAGAAGTATAAGTGAAGTAGCATAAATAGCAATACGTTTTTTACGAACCATCCATTCCATCCAATTAACAAATCCACCAATCCACTTTTTATTTAAATGTTCTAAATGTCTATCCTTAGGATATGGTAGAAACGTATAAATGATAGGTATAATTAATAAACAAAGGATGAAAATGGCTAGAATACTAAGTGATGCTACAACTCCAAATTCTTTTAGCAATGAGCTTTCCGTTAGAATAAAAGTAGCAAAGCCTGATGCCGTAGTAACATTGGTCATTAATGTAGCATTTCCAATTTTTGTAATAACGCGTTGTAATGATTTTACTTTATTCCCATGCAATTTAACTTCATGCTGATATTTATTAATTAAAAAGATGCAATTAGGAATACCTATTACAATAATTAATGGAGGGATGAGTGCCGTTAATACACTTACTTCGTATCTTAATAAACCAATGATTCCTAAAGTCCAGGCAACTCCTATACAAACAACAATTAAAGAAATAATAGTTGCTCTAAATGACCTAAAAAAGAAAAAGAAAATTAAAGAGGTTACCAACAATGCCGCAAAAACAAAAAGGTTTATTTCCTTAATAATATTCTGCGAATTTAAAGTTCTTATATAGGGCATACCAGAAACTCTAACATCTAAATTATATTTAGCCTCAAAAGCTTCAATGTTTGGTATTAAAATATTAACAACAAAGTCTTTTCTAGCAGAAGTGTTTACGATATCTTTATTTAAATATATGGCACTTCTAATTGTTTTTGTTTCTTTATTGAATAAAAAGTTATCGTAAAAAGGATACTTGTTAAAAAGTTCGTTTTGAAGTGTTTCAATTTGCTTAATTGTAGATATTGAGTCTTTAATAAACGGTTCTAAAGCAAATTTCTCGTTTTCAGTATCTTTTACTAGTTTTTGTAGATCTTTTATAGATATAACAGATTCTACAGCAGTATCATTTTTAAAGCTATTGGATAATTTATTCCAAGCATTTAATTTTTCTACAGAAAATAAAGTGCTGTCTTTTACACCAATTACAATTAAGTTTCCTTCCTCACCAAACTTTTGTAAAAAGTCATTATAGATTCTGTTTACCTCATGGTCATCAGGGAGTAAATTAGCCTCCGTATAGGTAAAACGCATATATTTCCATTGCGTACTAAAAAGTAAAGTAGCTATAACTATACCAATAAGAATGATTATTTTATTACGTAAAATCAATCTTGCTGTAACGTCCCAAAAGTCTTTTGAAAAAAGTTTAAACATGCCTTATATAAAAGATGGGCAAAGTTAGAAAAAAGCACCGTATTACCTCATAAAGAGACGTTAAATGTAAATTTAAAAGCAACATTATCTCCAAATTCAGGTAAGTGATATGCACCATATCGATATGTGAAGCTTAATCCGAAGCCAAATAGCAATTTATTAATTTCAAATCCAGATTCTGTATACCCTTTTTTTAAGGAACCAAAGGTAATATTTTGGTGTCTTTCAGGTTTTTTTATGTCACCAATTGCATAACGTGTTATTATAACAAGTTGTGGTTTATATCGTTTTGAAACATGAAAAGGTTTTAGGTAATGCTTTACTTGAAGCGTTGCAAATTTATCAGAAAAGAACTCATTAAAGAACATGGTTTCAAAACTATTTAGTCCAGCTACAGAGAAACGTTGTAAAATAGTTTCCTTATTGATATTGTTTGGATAAGCGTGATATAAATGAGTTAGAGGTGTATTTCCGTTTGTTATTCCAGAAACCAATGTGATTTCTGATAAACCATTATCTTTTGTTCCTATTTGATGAATGGTTCTAAAATCTAATTTCGAAAAACCAAAGTCACTTTTAAATACATCTTTAAAGCTTTTTGTATACTGAAGTGTGAATTTGGGAAATCCTTCTTTAGTTTCTTTGATACCGCCCTGTGAAGTTTGATAATTACTAAATGGGCTCCATTGAAGCGCTATTTTTGCAATGCTTAAATCGAAATTTTCAAATGTGTTGCCATCAAAATTAAAACTGTAGTTGTAAGTAGGGTCTATTTTAGTTAAGGCAAGTTGGGTTTCTGTTAATAAATGAGGTGTTAACTGATGCTCTAAATCTATAGATTTTGTAATATGTTTATGAAATAAATCAATATTTAATAAGCGCGGTTCAAAGAATTGAAAAAATCGTTTGTCTGTTAAAAATTTCGTGCTACCTGTTTCTTGTAAATCATCAGTATAAGAAAAATTAAGCCAAGTATTTGTTTTTTCTGCTATTCTAAAGCCACCACCAATGCTATATTTAAAACGGTCGTCTCCAAATCCATAAACTACATAACTATTAACTCGGTATTTTTTAGAGAAAGCATCATTAGTAATCCCACCAATCCCTGTTCTAAGCGCTTCGTATTGATTATATTTAATTAAATATCTTAAGTCGAAGTTGAAGTATTTAGTTGGAAGGTATCCATTACCAAGATGTTTAAGAAACTCACTTTTTGTGATAGAATCTTGTGTTATTTCATTAATGTTTTTTGCATGTGCTTGACTATAGGTTAGCGCATGACAAAGAACAAATAAAAAAAGAAAACAATGCTTTAACATTTGCTTAATGGAATAGGGTTTATAAAAAAAAGCGACATTTTAGTCGCTTTTCAAATTATACTGTCATGATTTCTTTTTCTTTAATATCGAAAATGTCGTCAACCTTTTTAACGTACTTATCTGTCATTTGTTGCACATCAATTTCGGCATTCTTTTTTAAGTCTTCAGAAACATCTTCATTTTTCTTGATGTCGTTATTAGCGTCTTTTCTTGCTGTTCTTATACTTATTTTAGCATCTTCAGTTTCAGCTTTTGCCTGTTTTGCTAAATCGCGTCTGCGTTCTTCGGTTAAAGGTGGTACATTAATAATGATAGTGTCTCCGTTATTCATTGGGTTAAAACCAAGATTTGCATAAGCAATACCGCGTTCAATTTCTTGTAACATGTTTTTTTCCCAAGGTTGTACAGTAATTGTTCTACCATCTGGTGTGTTTACATTTGCGACTTGACTTAGTGGTGTTTGAGATCCGTAATAATCTACCATAACACTCCCAAGCATTGCAGGACTTGCTTTTCCTGCTCTAATGTTAGTCAATTGTTTTTCTAAATGCTTAATAGCATTATCCATTGCTTCTTTAGTGCTATCTAATATAAATTGTATGTCTTCGTTCATTGTTTTAAACTTTAAGTTCGATAAATACAAAAATTACGCCAAATGTTATACGTTTACTTCGGTTCCTATATTTTCTCCAGAAACGACTTTAAGTAAATTACCTTTTTTGTTCATATCAAAAACAATAATAGGTAATTCGTTTTCTTGACTTAAGGTAAAAGCTGTTGTATCCATTACTTTTAAGCCTTTTCGTAAAACATCATCAAAAGTTATGAAATTAAATTTTATAGCTTTATCATCTTTTTCAGGATCGGCATTATAAATACCATCTACACGGGTGCCTTTTAAAATAACATCGGCTTCAATTTCTATGGCACGTAAAACAGCTGCAGAATCAGTTGTAAAATAAGGATTTCCTGTTCCTCCTCCAAAAATTACAACCCGCCCTTTTTCTAAATGACGCATGGCTTTTCTTCTAATGAAAGGTTCTGCAACTTCATTAATTTTAATAGCTGTTTGTAGTCTTGTTGGCATTCCTGCATCTTCTAAAGCGCCTTGTAGAGCTAAACCATTTATAACGGTAGCGAGCATGCCCATGTGGTCTCCTTGTACACGATCCATGCCTTTACTCGCACCAGCAACACCTCTAAAAATATTACCACCACCAATAACTATGGCAACTTCTATACCTTTGTCGGTAATTGTTTTTATGTCTTGTGCATATTCTGCTAATCGTTCTGGGTCTATACCATATTGGCGAGTTCCCATTAAGGCTTCACCAGATAGTTTAAGGAGTATTCTTTTATATTTCATTTGTTCTTTATGAGGTGTCCACAGTTGTGGAAACAAAAGTTTAGCAAAGCTACATAAATTTTTTATTTTTTGAATTTATATAAATTGCGAATTTGTATATAAAAAAGCCACCATTCTTTTAGAATAGTGGCTTTGTATTAAAAGGATCTTGCTTTCGCAGGAATTATTATCCTAAAGTAACACGTTTAAAACCTGTTAAAGTAACATCTCCGTAAGATGCTACGTATTTAGCAACATCGATTTTTTCGTCTTTAATAAACTTTTGATCTAATAAACATTGTTCTTGATCTAAAGTTGTGTTATCTGAAATATAACGATCCATTTTACCTGGTAAAATTTTATCCCAAATTTGTTCTGGTTTACCTTCAGCTTTTAATTCTGCTTTTGCAGCTTCTTCAGCTTTTGCAAGTACGTCAGGAGTTAATTGAGCCATAGAAATATATTGAGGTACATTTTTAAGCGTTTTACCTAAACGACCTAGTTCAATATTATCTTTTTCTATAACAGCAATTCTTGCTTCAGTTTCTGATGCGATATATGCAGGATCAAAATCTTTATAAGATAATGTAGTTGCACCCATTGATGCAATTTGCATAGCAACATCTTTAGCTAAAGTTTCAGCGTTATCTACTTTTGCAGATAAACCAACTAAAGCAGCAATTTTATTAATGTGTACATAAGTTCCAACGTAAGGAGCTTCTAATTTTTCAAAAGCGTTGATTTCTAATTTTTCACCAACAACTCCAGTTTGCTCGATTAATTTATCGGCAACTGTCATACCACCAAAATCAGCAGCTAAAAAAGCTTCTTTAGATTCGTGGTTTAAAGCGATATCTGCTAATTGATTAGCTAAAGCTAAAAAGTTTTCGTTTTTACCAACAAAATCAGTTTCACAACCTAATACAATAGCAACACCAGCAGTGTTGTCTGCATTTACTTTAGACACAGCTGCACCTTCGCTAGACTCACGGTCAGCTCTTTTTGCAGCTACTTTTTGACCTTTTTTACGTAAAACCTCAATAGCTTTATCGAAGTCTCCTTCAGCTTCAACTAAAGCTTTTTTGCAGTCCATCATACCTGCACCAGTAGCTTGTCTTAATTTATTTACTTCAGCCGCTGTAATTTTTACTGTAGTACTCATAGTTATTATAATTTAAAAAAGTCGTTCAATATATTTTCAATAAAGAAAAGAACTAAACGACTTATTTGTGTTGTATTAATGTTATTTATTCTTCTTCTTCAGCAACAGCTTTTTTAGCTGGAGCAGCTTTAGCTTTAGGAGCTTCTTCTTTTGAAGATTCAGCTGCGTCTTTTTCAGCTTTACGTTCTGCTAATCCTTCAGATACTGCAGATGTTACGTGAGATAAAATTTTATCAATTGATTTAGAAGCATCATCGTTTGCAGGTATTACATAATCAACTTGACGTGGGTCAGAGTTGGTATCAACCATTGCAAAAATAGGAATGTTTAATTTTTGAGCTTCTTTAATCGCGATGTGCTCACGTTTAATATCTACAACAAATAAAGCACCTGGTAAACGTGTCATGTCTACTATAGAACCTAAGTTTTTTTCTAACTTAGCTCTTAAACGATCAACTTGTAAACGTTCTTTTTTAGATAATGTTAAGAAAGTACCATCTTTCTTCATTCTATCAATAGAAGCCATTTTTTTAACAGCTTTTCTAATAGTAACAAAGTTAGTTAGCATACCACCTGGCCATCTTTCAGTGATGTAAGGCATGTTGATTTCTCCTGCTTTTTCAGCAACGATATCTTTTGCTTGTTTTTTTGTTGCAACGAATAATATTTTACGTCCAGAAGCTGCAATTTTTGCAAGTGCTGCACCTGCTTCATCAATTTTAGCTGCTGTTTTGTAAAGGTTTATAATATGGATGCCGTTACGCTCCATATATACGTAAGGAGCCATGTTTGGATCCCACTTACGTGTAAGGTGACCGAAGTGTACACCTGCTTCAAGTAATTCTTTTACTTCTACTGCCATTTTGTAATAGTTTACGTTCTGTTGAATTAGCAATAATTAAGTGGTCATTTTTAAAATTCGCCTTAACTATTTAGATGCTAAACTAAATCCTGCTTTTACACTAGGACAACATTAACTTGTTTAAATTTTGTTTTATTTGAAAATGATAAAGGATACTGTTTAACAGATCCTGAACCAAGTTCAGGATATTAACGTTTAGAGAATTGGAATTTCTTACGCGCTTTTTTCTGACCGAATTTTTTACGCTCCACCATTCTTGGATCTCTTGTTAATAAACCTTCTGGTTTTAATGTTAATCTGTTCTCAGCATCAACTTCGCACATAGCACGAGAAATTGCTAAACGAACAGCTTCTGCTTGACCAGTAATACCACCTCCATATACATTTACTGTAATATCAAAGTTGCTGTCATTGTTAGTCATAACTAAAGGTTGTTTTACTTTGTACTGTAAAGTAGCAGTAGTAAAATAATTAGCTAAGTCTTTTTTATTAATCGTAATGTTTCCTTTTCCTGGAGAAACATAAGCACGAGCAACAGCCGTCTTTCTACGGCCAATTTTGTGAATTACATCCATTATTTGAATTCGTTTAAGTTTATTGTTTTTGGTTTTTGAGCAGCATGTTTGTGCTCTGTACCAACAACAACTGTTAGATTACGGAATAAATCTGCACCTAATTTATTTTTAGGTAACATTCCTTTAACTGATTTTTCTACTAATCTTGCAGGATCTTTTCCATACAATTCAGTAGCTGATAAACTTCTTTGACCACCTGGATAACCTGTGTGACGAATGTACGTTTTATCGTTCCATTTGTTTCCAGTTAAGTTGATTTTTTCAGAGTTAATAACAATTACGTTATCTCCGCAATCAACGTGTGGTGTGAAGCTAGGCTTGTGTTTACCTCTTAAAAGTATTGCTACTTTAGAAGCTAAACGACCCAAAGATTGACCTTCAGCATCAACTAAAACCCACTGCTTATCTACAGTTGCTTTATTGGCTGAAATGGTTTTGTAGCTTAATGTGTCCACGTTTTTAATTTATTTTTATTAAACATTCCTCTCTCAAAAAGAGTTTGCAAATGTACGATAATCTGATTGATTACCAAATAGTAACGCAGTAATTTTTTGATAGGTTTGTCAATATCTTTTTGAATATTAAAATTCCTTGATTATTAGTATGTTGTTTGTTGTACAATGCTCTTTTAAGTCTCGTTTTTAGAAATGACTTTTATTCTTTATTTTGAAGGGGTGTAGCTCAATAATCGTAAAGCATTTAAAACGACGACTAAAGTTGAGCCTTCGTGTCCAATTACAGCTAATCCAAGAACTATAGTGCCCGTAATAGTTAATGGTACAAGAATGGCTACCATACCTAAACTGATAACTAAATTTTGTTTTATTATATGTTTTGCTTTTCTACTTAAACCAATTGCGAATGGGAGGTTATCTAGTTTATCTGCCAACAAAGCAATATCTGCTGTTTCTAAAGCAACATCTGAGCCTGCTGCTCCCATTGCAATACCAACGGTGCTTTTTACCATGGCAGGAGCATCATTAACACCATCACCTACCATGGCTACAGTGCCAACTTCTTTTTTTAATTTTTCGATAGCATTTACTTTTTCTTCTGGTAGTAAACTACCTAATGGATCGGTAATACCAATTTTTTTGGCAATGGCATCAGCTACCTTTTGATTGTCTCCCGTTAACATAATCATTTTTTTTATGCCCATTTTTTTTAAAGCAGAAAGTGTAGAAGCAGCTTCTGGACGAGAAATATCCATTACAGAGATAATGCCTAAATAGGTGTTATCTTGATAAACAATCATAGAGGTATGCCCATTAGATTCAAGTTCTGTCATTTTTTCATGAATCTCGGTAGGCACTTTTTTTTCTGTTAATTCTTCAAAGAGTCTACGATTACCAATATGAACTGTAGTGCCATCCCATTGGGCTTGAATACCTCGAGCAGTTAATGATGTTATATTTTCTGCAGGTAAAATTGTGATGTCTCCAAGCTCTTTTTCAGCGCCTTGAACAATAGCATCTGCAAGTGGGTGGTCGCTCAATTTTTCTACAGCTATTGCTGCTTTAAGTAACTGTTCTTTGGTATTTTTGCCAAAAGGAATGGCATGAGTAAGTGTTGGCTTGCCTTGAGTGAGCGTTCCTGTTTTGTCAAATGCAATAGCATGCACGCTACCCAAATCTTCTAATGGACGCCCGCCTTTTATTAAAACACCTTGACGCGCTGCTCTAGCAATACCTGCCAGTACGGCACTTGGCGTTGAGATGGCTAAAGCGCAAGGGGAAGCGGCAATTAAAACAGACATCGCTCTATAAAAACTTTCTTGGAAAGTTTCATCGATAACTAAAAACCCAAAACATAGTAAAAATACCAGACCCAAAACTAAAGGGACATAATTTTTTTCAAATTTATCTGTTAGTTGTTGTGTTGGTGATTTTTGAGTTTCAGCTTCTTTAACTAAGTTGATTAATCTAGATAGCGTACTGTCTTTAGATTGTTTTAAAACCTTCACTTCTAAGAGACCATTACCATTAATGGTTCCAGCAAACACACGATGTTCAGAGGCTATTTTTGTAAGGTTGCTTTCATCTTTCCATTTTTCCGATGGATATTTATCAACAGGAACACTTTCACCTGTAATAGGAGCTTGATTAACGGCGCTTGTTCCTTTTGTAATAACGCCGTCTGCCGCAATTTTAGAATTTGGTTTTATTATAATAATATCACCCAGTTCCAACTTTTCAATAGAAATTTCAGTTACAATACCATTCCTTCTTACTATTGCCATGGGTGGTGTTAAGTCTGAAAGCGCAGCAATTGATTTTCTTGCTCGTTTCATGGCATAATGCTCTAAGGCATGACCTAAACTAAATAAAAAAAGCAGTAAAGTACCTTCACCATATTTCCCCAAAGCTGTGGCGCCTAAAGCGGCAAAAAGCATTAAAAAATCTATTTGAAACTTTCCTTTTAGTATGTCTTTTCTTGCGCTAATAAGAGTAAAATAGGCTCCAAAAAGTCCGCCAATGATAAAGAAAATAATAGGTGTAATTTCAGGAACGCTGGAAATAAATGAAAAGGCAACACCTAAAATCCAAAAGCTTCCACTTGTTATTGCAAAATAAAGTTCGGTGTTTTCTCCAAAGAACTTAATATATTTAGGAACATAATCGTGGTCTTCCTGTTTTGCCATTTTGCTATTTAAATTTCTAAAAGTTCTATAATTTTATACTTTATAACATCATTTTATTTAAGGTATAGAACCTATTAGATTGTGAAAAAATCTAACATATAAAAATACGCTATTTTTGATTTAGAAACATTCTATTTTATAGGGTTGAATACTTTTCAATTTAGGATTTTTGAAAATGATTTTCTTATGAATTTAAAGCGCTATCAAATTTTTTAAAAAATGAGTGATGCCTTATTATACTATGTGAGAAGCAATTTTTGTCTATTTTTGCAAAGTTATGCAAGAATTAAAACTTTCAGATTGGTTACCTACCACAAACAAAGAGGTTAAAATACGCGGTTGGGATGCGCTAGATGTTATTCTATTTAGTGGTGATGCATATGTAGACCATCCGTCGTTTGGACCAGCAGTTATTGGTCGTATTTTAGAAAGTTATGGTTTGCGTGTGGCTATTGTGCCGCAGCCAAATGTAAATGATAATCTTCAGGATTTTGTAAAAATGGGTGCTCCAAAGTTGTTTTTTGGAGTTACAGGTGGTTGTATGGATCCTATGATTAGCAATTATAATGCTAATAAAAAGAAACGTGATAAGGATGCATATACACCCAATGGAGATATTGGTTTCCGCCCCGATTATGCGACTACAGTTTATTCTAAAATTTTAAAGGAAAAATGGCCAGATGTTCCTGTGCTAATTGGTGGTATTGAAGCCTCTTTACGCCGTGTAACGCATTACGATTATTGGAGTGACAAATTACTGCCAACTATTTTAGAAAGTTCTAAAGCTGATATGTTGGTGTATGGTATGGGTGAGCAACCTTTACGAGAGGTGGTGCGTTTGTTACAAAAAGGTGTTCCTTTTTCTAGTATTACTACAATAAAACAAACAGCTGTTTTGCTGGATTCTGATACGAAAATACCAAAGAATAGTAATTGGGAAGATGTTGAAATTGTATCGCACGAAATATGTTTAAAAGATAAAAAGGCCTATGCGTCAAACTTTAAAACCATAGAGCAGGAGAGTAATAAATTGGCTGCACGACGTATTTTTCAGAAGGTTGGTGATAAGACTTTGATGATTAATCCGCCATATCCAACCATGACAGAAGACGAAATTGATGCGTCTTTCGAGTTGCCTTATACGCGATTACCGCACCCTAAATACAATAAGCGCGGACCAATTCCTGCGTATGAAATGATTAAGTTTTCTATTAATATCCATCGTGGGTGTTTTGGAGGTTGTAGTTTCTGTACTATTTCTGCACACCAAGGAAAGTTTATTGCGTCTCGTAGTCAGGAATCTGTTTTAAAAGAGGTTGATATTGTTGCTAATATGCCAGATTTTAAAGGCTATTTATCGGATATTGGAGGGCCAAGTGCCAACATGTATAAAATGAAAGGTAAAATACAATCTATATGCGATAAGTGTGTAGCGCCTTCATGTATTTCGCCTGTTATTTGCAGTAATTTAGATACGTCACATAAACCGTTAACCGAATTATATCAAGCAGTTGATAAGCATCCGAAAATAAAAAAATCGTTTATAGGTTCTGGTATTCGTCATGATATGTTGGTGCCTGAGTTTAATAAAAATGCCGACCCTAAAGAGTTAGATGCTTATACCGAAGAGGTGATGACAAAACATATTTCTGGTCGACTTAAAGTAGCACCAGAACATACCAGCGATCCTGTTTTAAAATTGATGCGGAAGCCATCATTTACTTATTTTCATAAATTTAAGGAACGTTTTGATAAGATTAATATTAAGAAAGGATTGAAACTACAGTTGATTCCTTATTTTATATCAAATCATCCAGCTTGTGAAGTTGAAGATATGGCAAATTTAGCTGCCGAAACTAAAGATATGGGTTTCCAGTTAGAACAAGTACAAGGGTTTACTCCAACTCCAATGACGGTTGCTACCGTTATTTATTATAGTGGTTATCATCCGTATACGCTTAAAAAAGTAAATACGCCTATAACTCGTAAGGAAAAAGATGAGCAGCACCGCTTTTTCTTTTGGTATAAAGACGAAAACAAGGCTTGGATAAAAAACACTCTAAACAAATTAGGACGTCAGGATTTATTGAAAGTGCTTCTACCTGAAAAAACTGAAAAATGGCGTAAAAACACGCCAAGTGGAGATGCAAAGCATACTTTTGATGATGCGATTCCTTTTAATCAACGAAAAAATAAAACCAAATTTAAATCTAAGAAGAAACGTAGGTAAGTTTTAATATTTTCTGGTTGTTATCTAGAATGTGTAATAGTATTTAAATAGTATTGGTTTTTGGTTTAGATATTACTTTCAAATTATTCCTGTAACGTGTTTTAAAGAAGTACCTTTGTGGCATTATTTATCTGTTGATATTAATTATCCTTTTCGCAACACTTTGGCGAAATTTTTAGACTTTTTCCTTAAGTCTTTATTTTAATTAATGAAACCCTAGTGGCCAACTTAATGCCTGATTGCTAGTAAGTAACTATTTAATAGTGATTTTTTAATCTTACGACTTGCTAACGTCATTACTCTGCAATCCGTTTCAATTTAAAACAAAACGATGATTTCAGATATAGGTATAAATAAACCAGAAGCTTTTTTTCCAGAACAGCCCATAGCACAATTTAATCAATCTATAAATGTTACGCGTACTATTAAAGGTTTAGAAGCGGGTAAGCCTATACAAATAACAGAATTTTTCAGTAACGGTTTGCTGTTGCTTAATGAGTTACATAATCATCTAAAAAAAAGTTTGCCTAATAAGACGTTCCAAGAGCAACGTGCATATCGTTCGGCATACCGAAAGATATCAAGTCTTATTTATATAAAAATTGTAGATCATAAATTAACTGTAAAAAAAGCACCTGCTATTGGTTGGTTAGCAAAACTGTATCCAGAAGCAGGTAGTTTTTTATTGCCTTTTTCTAAAGTTCAAGGATTGAATAGCTCTTGGCAATGGTACCAAAACGGTATTTTACTTCCTGTATTACGAAATAAAATCTATCCGTATTACGGTGTTTATTTCCCCACGCGGTTTGATCATTTAATACTTTTTGATAATTGGTTGAAACGTTACGAAGGTGCTAAAAAGTCGGCTATAGATGTGGGTATTGGAAGTGGTGTATTAGCTTTTCAATTGGTAAAGCATGGTTTTCAAAAGGTTTTCGGAACCGATACAAATCCTAATGCTATTATTGGACTTACAGAATCTATGGGCGATACAAAAATGTCTCGGAAAATAGAACTGGATTTCGCCTCTCTTTTTGGTAAATTTGAAAAGCAAACCGAATTGATTGTTTTTAATCCGCCATGGTTGCCCGCAACACAAGATTTAGATAAAAATGACGAAGCTATTTATTATAATGAAACCCTATTTCCAAAGTTTTTTACTGAAGCTAAAAAAAGACTCTTGCCAGAAGGGAAACTCGTTATTATATTCTCGAATTTAGCGCAGATAAGCCATGTTACAAAAGAGCATCCTATTGAGACCGAATTATCCAAAGGTGGACGGTTTAAATTAGATGCCTGTTTAAAAAGAAAAGTGAAAGCTGCTTCAAATAAAACCATGCGAGAGCAAAATTGGCGTTCTGAAGAAGAAGTGGAGCTTTGGGTTTTGGTTAATGGGTAATGTTTTGAAGTTTTAAATTTGCTATTATCCAATTGAGAGTTTTGCAGCATCTTTCCATAAATAATGTGGCATTGGTTCTTCAAGTTTCCAATTAATACTCATTGGTTTAGAGCCATTAAAATCTTTTAATTCACCTTCACCAATAAAAACATAACCTAAACTATTACCAAACTCGTTTTTAGCTTTTTCTCTAACAAATAGTAAAATTTGTTTTTCAGATTCTTTATGTTTAACATATGATAAGCCTTTTCCTAAATCTGGTCTTGCTGAGTTTTGAGTTTGCCAATGAAACAATTTTTCATTTACAGCATAATCATCATACATTGTTGTAGGTGAAAAATTTTCTTCTGATTTTATAAGATTGATAAATAATATTTCAGTATTTAAATCTTTGTTTTCGGCTGTACCTTCTCTGTTAGATGACTTTTTCTCAAAAGAACTAAACTTAAAAGCTGTTAAAATTTGATCTCTTGTGTAGCGACTATGTAATTTTAATGGTTGTTCATAAGGAAGTTGAATAGGCAATTCTTTAAAGTCGATATTTTCGATTAATACTTCAAGAACTTCTTTTATTTCTTCAACTAAAACACTACTTGAACCAATTAATTTTATGCTTTTTTCTAATGAATCAAATCCACCTTCTTTTTGCCAAACATCATAATGTAGCATTAAAAGCATTGTTTTTTCATTCGAATTAAAGTCTGAAATTTTTATAATGAAATTTTGTTTTGCAATTTTTAAAATGAAAGAAAAATAACTTAATGAATTTGTTGAAAGCCATTTATTTGAAATTGCAGAAACAATTTCTTTTTCATTTTCTGAATCGAAATCATTTATTTTACCTGCAAGTTGACAAAGTCTTTTCCAGCTATCCCTTTTGTAAATAGATTGTAACGGAATATTATAAAACTTACTAAAGTTACCTATTGATAAAGGTAGATTAGTATCGTGTTGAAACTGTTGAATTCTATTCATTAGGTTTTTCTTATTCAAAGAAGTTGCAGCTGTTATATTTTTTAGAATAGTTTCTTTCGTCTTTTTCTCTAAAATTATTGAGCACCCTAATGGTAAATGAGGAAAATTATCTTCAATTTCATTAGCAACCGTTGTATTCGTTTTACCAATTAAGGCTCTGAATTTATTTTCAAAATTGTATTCTGGTCTAGAGTTTCCAATAAAGTCTAAAATGGTTAAACAATCTTTATCTTCATAAAGTCTTAAGCCTCTTCCTAATTGTTGTAAAAATATGGTTAGACTTTCTGTAGGTCTTAAAAAAAGTAATGTATCAATTTCAGGTATATCAATTCCTTCATTAAAAATATCAACTACAAATAAATAATTTACTTCTTTTTTCTCTAATTTTTTCCGAATAGAAACTCTGTTTTTACTGTTTTCACTTGTTAAATAATCCGCTTTTAATCCTGCTAAAGTAAATTTTTCTGCCATGTATTTTGCATGTTCCATAGAAACGCAATAACCTAAAGCTCTGACATTATTTATGTCTTTTGTGTATTTGTCTAAAGCATTTATTATTTCTCCAACTCTTCTATCGCTTTCTGTATATACATTTGTTAGTTCACTTGCGATATATCTACCTCGAACCCATTTAACGTTAGATAAATCAATACTATCAGTAATTCCAAAATATTGAAAAGGACAAAGTAATTTTCTGTTCATTGCTTCAGGTAATCTGATTTCTGCAGCAATTTTGTTGTTAAAATCCTCTAAGATGTCTCCGCCATCCATTCTCTCAGGT
The DNA here is from genome assembly GCA_031826515.1 of Flavobacteriaceae bacterium HL-DH10. Taxonomy (NCBI): domain Bacteria; kingdom Pseudomonadati; phylum Bacteroidota; class Flavobacteriia; order Flavobacteriales; family Flavobacteriaceae; genus Thalassobellus; species Thalassobellus suaedae. Next base: position 1,968,750 of record CP134536.1, read on the forward strand.
GTTGCTGTAAGGCCAAGAAGTATTTTTGGTTTAAAATAGTTGATTATTGACCTATAGCTTTTTGCTTTTTGATGGTGGCATTCATCAATAATTATATAATCATAATAATCTGCTGAAATATTTTTTGTTTCAAGTTGGTTATTTACGGTCTGGACAGAAGCAAATACAAATTCAAAATTATCAGGAACCAAACCATCAACCCATAATTCACCTAGATTATTGTTTTTCAGAATACCTTGAAAAGTTGAAAGTGATTTTTGTAGTATCTCTTTTCTATGCGCTAGAAATAGTAATTTTGATGATTTATTATTTTTTCTAAAACGTTTATAATCGAAAGCAGAAATTACTGTTTTTCCAGTTCCTGTTGCTGCTACAACAAGATTTCTAAATCTACTATGTACACTTCTTTCAACTTCTAATTTTTCTAAAACTTCGTTTTGATAAGGAAAAGGTTTGATGTCAAAATGAACAGTTGTGTTTTCATAAGCTTTACTAAACTTACTCTGTTTTAAAGCATTTTGTAGCTTCTCTTTATGTATAGAATTATCAAATAATTCGAAGTCATCACTTTGCCAATATGCATCAAATGTCTTTTGAAATTTGTCAATTATATGACTTACTTCTTTAGTTGTAATTTTTAAATTCCATTCTAAACCATCTGTTAAAGCTGACCTTGAAAAGTTAGATGAACCAATATATGCAGTATGAAAACCTGTATTTCTATAAAACAAATAAGCTTTTGCATGTAACCTTTCGCTACTTGTGTTGTAAGATATTTTAACTTGTGTATTTGATAGTTTTGAAAGTAATTGGATGGCTTTGTAATCTGTTGCTCCAATGTAAGTAGTGGTAATTACTTTGAGTTTCCCACCACGTTCAGTAAAATCTCTTAATTCTTTTTCAAGAATTATTATTCCCTTAAATTTTATAAAAGAGACTAATAAATTTATTTGATTAGAAGAAAGAATCTCTTTTTTTAGCTCACTTTCTAGAGATAAACCTACATTTCCACCAGTAAATAATTCACTTTGTGTTAAAGTACTGTAAGGTGTGATTTCTTTTAAATGTAAATCTAAATTTGAGAAGTGTGCATCAGTTTTTGAAAATACAGCTTTTAAAATTTCACCTTCAATATTTACTAAGTCATCATTGAAATCTTGTTTGCCTATTTCGACCTTTAAAAGTTTTATTATTTTATTGGCAATCAGGATTTGTTGTTCAACTTTATTTTTGCCTAAAATATCAAACGCTTGCTTTAATGTTTTAGATAAATGATTAGATAGAACATTTGAAGCTTCTTCTTTATGAATTAAATTTTTCTTTAGAAAGAATTCATCTTTATCAAGTTCTTTTAATTTTTCTGATACTAGCTGTGTTACTAACTGTTCATATATTCCTTGATTCATAATTCAATAAATTCTTTTAGAATAGGCACATCAGCTTCTGCCCAATCTAAATTAATCAATTCATTCTTATAAGCAAGTAAAAAGCCACAATGTTCTCTTAGTTTTAACTCACCTGAAAGATATTCTACAATAAAAGGAATCAATTTAATTTTGAAATTTGGGTATTGATGAGTAACAGAAGTCAATTTTTCTTTAACTTCAATTTTAATATTTAATTCTTCAAAAATTTCTCTTTTAATACAATCAATTTCAGATTCTCCCGTTTCAATTTTACCTCCTGGAAATTCCCATTTCAGTGGAAGCTTCATAGTTTCGCTTCTTTGAACTGCTAAAATTTTATCATCAAATTGGATGATTGCACAAGTAACATTAATGGTTTTCATTTATAAAAATTAATGCGCCTCCAGCCAATCAGCACCAATACCAACTTCAACATCTAAAGGAACATCCATAATAAATGCATTTTCCATTTCAGTTTTAACTAAGGTTTTAATGGTTTCTAGTTCGGGTTTATAAACATCAAAAACCAATTCATCATGTACTTGTAAAAGCATTTTGGTTTTATAGTTGCCTGTTTCTAGTTTATTATAAATATTAATCATGGCAATTTTAATAATATCGGCAGCACTACCTTGAATAGGAGCGTTAACGGCATTACGTTCTGCTGCACCTCGAACAACGGCATTACGAGAATCGATATCTTTTAAATAACGACGGCGCCCCAAAACGGTTTGTACATAACCGTAATCGCGAGCAAAATCGACTTGCTCATTCATGTAGGCTCGAAGCTTTGGATACGTTTCATAATAAGTATCAATAAGCTCTTTGGCTTCACCACGAGATAAATCGGTTTGATTGCTAAGCCCAAAAGCAGATACCCCATATATAATTCCGAAGTTTACAGTTTTCGCATTGCTACGTTGCTCACGAGTTACGTCTTCTAAAGGCACATTAAATACTTTTGAAGCGGTAGACGCGTGAATATCTTCACCGTTTTTAAAAGCCTCAATCATGGTTTTTTCCTTACTTAAAGCAGCAATAATTCGAAGTTCTATTTGCGAATAATCCGCAGCTAATAAAATGTAGTCGTCATTTCTAGGGATGAATGCCTTTCTCACTTGTCTTCCACGTTCGGTACGAATAGGAATGTTCTGCAAATTCGGATTATTACTACTTAAACGCCCTGTAGCAGCAACAGTTTGCATATAATCGGTATGTACACGTCCTGTAGCTTCTTCAACCTGTGTTGGTAAAGCATCTACATAAGTGCTTTTTAGTTTCGCTAATCCGCGATAGTCTAAAATATTTTGAATAATGTCGTGCTCTTTTGCTAAATAGGATAAAATATCTTCGCCTGTGGCATATTGTCCTGTCTTCGTTTTTTTCGGCTTGTCAACTAATTTTAGTTTTTCAAAAAGAATAATACCCAACTGTTTTGGCGATGCGATATTGAACTCCTCACCAGCGGTTTCATAGATTTTTGCTTCTAAGGTTTTAATGTCGTTATTTAAATCTTCAGAAAGGGAGTTTAAAAAAGCAACATCTAAATTAATCCCTTCAACTTCCATAGCAGCTAATACTCGAAGCAACGGGATTTCAATATCATCAAACAGTTTTTGAGTATTAGCGTCTCCTAATTCTTTTTCAAAATGTTCTTTAAGTTGTAGTGTGATATCGGTATCTTCAACGGCATATTCGGTTTGCTTTTCTAACGGAACATCACGCATGGATAATTGATTCTTGCCTTTTTTGCCAATTAATTCTGTAATAGAAATAGGCGTATAGTTTAAATACGTTTCGGCTAATACATCCATATTATGTCGCATATCTGGATTGATGAGATAATGCGCTAGCATGGTATCGAATAATTTTCCTTTTACTGTAATATTATATTTAGCAAGGACTTTAATATCGTATTTTAAATTCTGACCAATTTTCTGAATGCTGTCACTTTCAAAAAACGGACGCAATTGCTCTATAAGTTCTTGAGCTTCTTCTTTGCTTTCTGGAAAAGGTAAATAAAAACCTTTGCCTGTTTCCCATGAAAAGGCAATACCTACTAGTTCTGCAATTAGCGGATTTAAACCTGTGGTTTCGGTATCAAAACATACCGAGGTTTGATTCATTAAATTTTTAATGAATAGTTTAGTTGCCATACCTGGTGATACACTTTGGTAAAAATGCGACCTAGTTTCTGCTGTTTTTCTGGCGAATTCTGAAACAGTTTCGGTTTTAGTAGCACTAGAAGGGTCTGCTCCAAACAATGAAAACTGTCCAGCACCTGCCGAAGCACTTTCTTTAGGTGTTGCTTTTACTTCTGCTTTTTCTGAAGTTTTTTCAACAGCAACAGGCGGTGTTTCAACTGAAAATGTTTTAGTAAAATTATCTATTAAGCGTCTAAACTCTAATTCTTGAAAAATCTCAATGACTTTCGGGATATCGGGATGATTTAATTCAAAATCTTTAGCATTAAAAGTAACAGGAACATCTAGCATGATAGTGGCTAGTTTTTTAGAAAGCATTCCTAATTCGCCATTAGCTTCAATTTTCTCTTTCATTTTACCCTTAAGTTCATGCGTATTGGCTAAAAGGTTTTCCATGCTTCCATATTGTGCTAAAAACTTTTTGGCTGTTTTTTCGCCAACACCAGGCAGTCCAGGAATATTATCGCTAGAGTCGCCCATCATCCCTAAAAAGTCAATAACTTGTAATGGGTCTGTCACTTCAAATTTTTTCAGAACCTCTGGAATGCCCCAAGTTTCGTAACCGCCACCAAAAACAGGGCGATACATAAAAATATTTTCAGAAACTAATTGTGCAAAATCCTTATCTGGTGTGACCATAAACGTTTGGTAACCCTCTTTTTCGGCTTGTTTTGCCAGTGTACCTATAACATCATCGGCTTCAAAACCAGTTTTAACCATAATAGGAATATGCATGGCTTTTAAAATATCTTGAATAATAGGGACAGCAATTGTTATGGCTTCTGGTGTTTCATCTCTGTTGGCTTTGTAAGCATCAAACATTTCAACCCTATCGGCACTTCCGCCTTTATCGAAACAAACGGCTAAATGGTCTGGGCGCTCTCGTTTTATAACATCTAGGAGCGAATTCATAAACCCCATGATAGCTGAGGTGTCTAATCCTTTTGAATTGATTCTAGGGTTTTTTATAAAGGCATAATAGCCACGAAAAATTAATGCAAAGGCATCAACTAAAAAGACACGTTTATTGTCAGACATTTTGTTTGTTTTGATAGAAAACCAAAACTACAAAAAGTTATGCGTAAATCACTTCTTAAGTTATTTCGATTTATTCACTTTAAAAAATAAAATCTTAACTAATAGTTAAATAAAATACACTTTTTAAATACTCATTTATAATACTATTATCTTTGATAAAAAAAGGATGCTTCGTTGGATAATATTTTTAGTTGTTTATTTGATTTTTGACCTGTATGCGTTTCAGTCGTTTAAAACAGTTTCAAAAAACAATTGGCTACATACATTCTATTGGGTTGTTACGGCATTAATAATTGGTAATTTTGTGTTTCATTATTATGGGTTTAATAGACGAGATGGTTTTTCGCATGCACACGCTTATGCTTTCGGATTTTTTGTAGCACTTTTAGTACCAAAAGCTGTTTTATTGATAGCGATGATTAGTGAAGATGTTTTTAGAATTCCGCTAGCTATTTATCGTTATTTTATAGAAGGAGATAGTACTAAAGGTAATTATTTTGCTTCTAGACGTCAGTTTATTAGTAAAATGGCGTTGGGTATTGCCGCCATACCTTTAGCGTCAATTATTTATGGTATTTACAAAGGGAAATATAATTATAAAGTATTAAAATATACTTTGCATTTTGAAGATTTACCTGAAGCTTTTGATGGCTATAAAGTTACTCAAATTAGCGATATCCATTCAGGAAGTTTTGATAATATGGATAAGGTTAAATATGCCGTAAATTTAATAAATGAACAAGAAAGTGATGTGATATTATTTACTGGTGATATGGTAAATAATAAGGCTGATGAGTTAGTGCCGTATAAAAATGTTTTTAATAAGCTGAAAGCAAAAGATGGGTTGTTTTCTATTTTAGGAAATCATGATTATGGCGATTATGTTACTTGGGAATCAGATGAAGCTAAACATCAAAATTTAGAAGATTTAAAAGAACTTCAAAAGGAAATAGGATTTGATGTTTTGCTAAACGAAAGTCGGTTTTTAGAAAAAAATGGAGAACGTATAGCATTAGTAGGTGTAGAAAATTGGGGCGTAGGTGGCTTTAAACAGGCTGGTGATTTAAAAAAGGCATCTAAGGGTATTGACGAAAATGATTTTAAAATATTGATGAGTCACGACCCGTCACATTGGGAAAAAGAAGTTATTAATGATAATTATAACTATCATTTAACATTAAGTGGGCATACACATGGTATGCAATTTGGAATTGAAATACCTGGGTGGTTTAAGTGGAGTCCTGCAAAATGGCGTTACAAGTATTGGGCAGGTATTTATAAAGAAATGGGACAATATATAAACGTAAATAGAGGTTTTGGTTATTTAGCATTTCCCGGACGTGTTGGGATATGGCCTGAAATTACAGTTATTGAACTTAAAAAGGGTGTTGAATTAGCTTAAATGCGTATAAATATTGTAGATAAAAGTAAATTGTTTATATTTATAAATAGGTATGAATCAAACCATTTATACCGTTGATTTTCAAACCAAATAAAAATTGTAGGTTTGTAAAACAATAAGTTGACTTAAAACTTTTAAGATATGTCAAAATTTGGAGAACTTATCGATGTAGATATCCCTGTTCTGTTAGATTTTTTTACAGAATGGAATGAACAATCTACGGCTATGCATCCAGTATTGCGCGACGTAGCTGCTGCTATGGGTGATAAGGCTAAAGTTATTAAAATTGATGTTGAAAAAAATCAAGAATTAGCTGAAGCTTTACGGGTAAAAGGTTTGCCAACATTAATTGTTTACAAAAATGGCGAAATGAAATGGCGACAAAGTGGTGAACAAGATGCGAACACACTTATTAGTATTATCCAAGAATACATTTAAAATGTAATGGCACTGAAATTGTAGTTTAAATGGCTAAAGTGTTCTAATACTTTAGGTAAAACGTATTGCAAGTTTTTTGAAGCTTTTACACTATCATGAAACACAATAATACTTCCATTTGTTGTTTTTTTAATTACATTATTCAAACAGGTTTCTTTACTCACTTTATCATCCCAGTCAAACGATAATATATCCCACATAATTATTTTATAACCTTTATTTATAAGGCTGTTTCCTTGTTTGGTTGTAATTTTCCCGTAAGGTGGGCGAAACAAATTGATGGTGTTATCAGAATCGTTTTTTTTAGAATGTATTATTTTTTGTGCTTTAGAAATGTTTGCTAAATAATCTTCAGTTTTCGTTTTCCAACCTTTAATATGATTATGTGTATGGTTTCCGATGGAATGACCTTCTTCTAAGATATTTTGAAAAATAATAGGGTGTTTTTCAATATTATTTCCAATGCAAAAAAAAGTAGCTTTTGCATTAAATTTATTTAAGGTGTTTAGTGTCCAGTTTGTAATTTCTGGTGTTGGTCCATCATCAAAAGTAAGGTAGATTGTTTTATTAGCTGAAGCGATGTCCCAAATATAATTTGGGAACATCTTTTTTACAACTAACGGTGTTTTTATAGGAGTTAAGGTCATACCTTAAGCTATTCAGTTTCTAAGCTATTATCTGAATGGATATCGAGGTCTTCTTGTTGTTCATTAGAAGGTTTATCTCCACCGTAAAAAGATTTAAATAATATCAAATAATTATTAAATATGTCTCCTTCGGTTTTAGCAAATTCAGAATCGTATTTAATTAAAACATCAACTAAGCCTTTGTAACGTTGAATATCGGTATATATATCTTCAAATAGCTGCTCTTGTTGGTCTATTTTTAAACTACTGTAATACGTTAGGTTTTCTTGATACTTTTTAGCAACTTCTTTAAATAATTGTTGTGCTTTTTCTTTATTGCCAACTTCATAGTAAGCGCCAATATAAGGCTCTAAAAGGGTATAATAGCCAAAATATTCAACAGGCATATTAGTCATGGCTATATCTGCAATTTCTTCAGCTTTGTCTAGTTTCTTTTCACTAATTAATTTTTCAATTAACCGTGCTAAATTACTTCTATAAGTTATTGAGTTTTTACGAGTTTCTGGATCATGGTAAATATCTGGACTACCACTATTTCCCCAATCCCATGTTTTAACTTTTTCATACATTAAATCGGCATCTACCCGTCCCATTTCAAAAGGATTATTTTTATCTAGCTCGCTTTTAATTGGTACTAATTTGTAGCACATACCGTCTAATTGTAAGTAGTCTTTCATCCAAAGATAATCGTCATCACCAAAACTACCTCCTGTAAAATAAATAGGACGTTTCCACTCATTGTTAGCCACAATATCTAGCATCAATAATCTGTTTTTGTAAAGCGCTCCACCTGTAACATGGATGTCAATATAGGGTACAATTTTATCAGCATCGCTTTCTTTTACAATACCAGATTTTAAAGCATTTTCTTTACTCACAGGAAGTCTTAAAAATTCTGTTGGTAAATAACTCATTTTTAAATCTTGTGGTCTTACTTGAGATAAATCGACACCTTCTTGTTCCAGCACATATTTATATTTTGTTTTAGGATTATCGCTATCAATAAAATTTAAAAACTGTTTAATTTCTAACGTATCTTTAATAACAGGATTAATAACGATATAATCGTTTGTGCCGTATCTATATAAATCGTGGGTAAGTTGAGATGGTACAGGGTCACTTTCATAAGCTTTACGTTTCATCTGATCTATATACCAGTCGGTTTGAAACAAACTGGTGTTAACAACGCGTACATCTGTTCTGTAACCTTCTATTTCTTGAGCATACCAAAGGGCAAACGTGTCATTATCTCCAATGGTAAATAAAATACCGTTTTCGTCACAGGAATCTAAATATTTTTTAGCCATTGATTTGGCGGTGTATTTACCAGATCTATCATGATCGTCCCAATTGTTAGCAGCCATAATAGTAGGCACTAAAATTAAACAAGCTATTGAAATAATAGGAGCTGCCAATTTTTTTGGTAAATAATTTTTAAGGGTGTCGTAAATAGCATAAACACCAAAGCCAATCCATAGCGCAAATACGTAAAAAGATCCAACCACCGAGTAATCACGTTCTCTAGGTTCAAACGGGCGTACATTGGTATAAACTTGTATAGCTATTCCTGTAAAAAGAAAAAATACGAGCATTATCCAAAATAATTTTTTGTCTTTATTGAATAAAAAGAAGAAGCCTAATAAGCCTAAAATAAGTGGTAGTAAATAATAAGTATTTCTTGCTTTGTTATTTTTAACATCGCTTGGTAAATTATCTTGTGAGTAGCCCAAATGCCATTCATCTATTAACTTTATTCCTGTTATCCAGTTTCCATGGTTGTCATACCGCCCTTGAACATCATCTTGTCTTCCAGAGAAATTCCACATAAAATAACGCCAGTACATATAACCTAATTGGTACTCTAGCATGTAAACAATGTTACTAGCTAATGATGGTTTTTCTATTTCTATAGAATTTTTTTCTTTGGTTAAAAATTTATCGTAATCCTCGTAATCTACATAGCCTTGAGCGACTTGATTTTTAAATTCACTTATTTGAGTTTTATATTGAGTTATTCGATTTAAGGCATAAGTATTCGCTTGTTCTTCAGAGGCACCTGCATTTATTGCATTGTTATAAAATGTGTTTTGTAAACCAGGTTTTACCTTAAAATCTAAAAAGCCAGAAAACATCATGTAATTCTCAGCATGTTCACCACTCCACATACGTGGAAGAATAGAAGCTTGTTTTGAGTTGTAGTTTTGTTTCGCTTTTTTATAATCGTTTACAATAACATATTTTCCTTTTTCTAAATCCTTTTCATATTTAGGTTTATCGTCTACATAGGGCGTTTTTTCGTCTAAATACGCATATTTATCTGTAAACTGAGGACCGTAAAACAAATGGGTTTCAGGATACTGTTCTAAATTATAGTAGGCTAATAATTCTCTAGCACTAGATGGGTTATTTTCGTTAATAACCACATTAGCATTGGCGCGAATAGGTAGCATTAACCAAGTAGAAAACCCTATAATAACAAACGTTAAACAAAGAATAGCGGTGTTTAAATGTGTGTATTGTTTTTTTCTAGTGTATTTTAAACCATAGTAGATTATGGCAACTAATAATATACCAGCAATAATAGATCCTGAATTAAAAGGAAGTCCAATAGTGTTGACGAAAAAGATTTCTAAAGCACTAAAAATTTTAAGAATGTTTGGTGCTAATAATTTAAAAACAAATAGTAGAACACCTACCGAAACGACATTAGCAATAATGAAGTTTTTAATAGTAATATCCTTATAGTTCTTAAAATAGTATATAAGTCCAATAGCAGGAATAGTTAGTAATCCCATAAAGTGTACTCCAAAAGAAAGTCCAATTACAAAAGCAATTAAAATTAGCCAGCGGTTTCCACGTGGTTTATCCATGTCTTGTTCCCAACGTAATCCTAACCAAAATAAAATTGCCATAATTAAAGTAGCCATGGCGTAAACTTCAGTTTCAACAGCATTAAACCAAAATGAGTCGGTAAAAGCAAAGGCCAAACTACCAACTAAGCCGCTTCCTAAAATGGCGATAGCTTGGTTTTTATTAATAGTATCATTATCTCCAATAAGTTTTTTAAGCAATAAAGTAATAGTCCAAAACATAAACAGGATAGTAAAAGCACTAGAAACAGCACTCATCATATTCATCATCCATCCAATTTGCGAAGGTTCTAAAGCAAAAATAGAGAAAAAAGCACCCATCATTTGAAATAAAGGAGCTCCTGGAGGGTGTCCAACTTGTAATTTTGATGATGTTAAAATGTATTCTCCTGCATCCCAAAAACTAACGGTAGGTTCTACTGTTAAGCTGTATGTAATAAGTGCTATTAAAAAAGAGAACCATCCTGTAATGGTATTCCATTTTTTAAAATTAAAATCTATCATAAAGGATTATGTTTATTTGCTTTGGCGAATTTAATAATAAATATGAAATGAGGCATAACTATTTAGTTTGTGTTAACATTCCAAGTTTGATTTAGTGAAATTAACCAAAAAAGAAGCTGTAATTTATAGGATGAAAACAAGTGCTATTAAAAAAACTGTATTTATTTATTATTATTTTTTAAAAAATGCTTGCGCAAAGAAAAATTTCTTCTAAATTTGCACCCTCAATTACACATTGGCCCATGGTGTAACTGGCAACACGTTGGTTTTTGGTACCAAAGAGTCTAGGTTCGAGCCCTAGTGGGCCAACAGTTTAATCCTAATTTCGATAGAAGTTAGGATTTTTCTTTTTTAGATTAAATCTTAAAAGTAATTATAGGTCTTTTAGCATGATTTACTAAATCTTCGCTTATACTTCCATTAAAAAAATGAGAAATACCTTGTCGTCCATGAGTACTCATACCTATTAAGTCGGCCTTTATAGATTCAGAAAAATTCATAATACCTGTTTCAATGCTTAAGTCATTATATATGTTTATGGAGTATTTAGTGAAATCAAAACTTGTCGCAAATTTTTCCATTCTATTTTTAGCTTTGGATGAGGTTATAAACTTATTTGGTGTGTTTACCATAAGTAAATGCAGTTTAGCTTTTAAGATTTCAGCAAATTGAATAGCAACTTTGTATGATGTTTTGTTTTCGTCTTTAAAATCGGAAGCGAAAACAAAATCTTTGATTTTGAAGTTCTCATGTTCTTTTTTAATAACTAAAACAGGGGTGGTTGAGGTGCGTACTACTTTTTCAGTATTACTGCCAATAAGTATTTCTTTAAAGTTACTTACGCCGTTAGATCCCATAATAATTAAATCAATATTTTGCTTTTCGCAAACATGAAAAACACCTTTAAATATTTCGTGAAATTCAACATGGTCACGTATAGTTAGGCCTTTTAAGTAGTCTTTATCTTTAAATTCTTCAAATTGTTTATGAGCTAATTTCATAAAATAAATAGCTTCCGGTAAGTCGTTGTATGAGCTTATTGCATCAACTTTATGAAGCGGAATTTCTAGTACATGAAGCAAATGTATTTCACAATTATGTTTTTTAGCTAATTGAGCAGCTACTTTTAATGCATTTTCTGCTTGAGTGGAAAAGTCGGTAGGTACAAGTATTTTTTTCATAGTTTAGATGTTTGAGTTCCTATAAATTTATAAATTAATACTTTATAAATCAATTAAAATATTATATATTTGCACCGTTGAAAGGCGAATTAAGAAAATGAGGGGACGGAAAGTCCCCTCTTTTTATACTAAAAAATGTTTAAAAATACCGTTAAAAAATTACTTGAAACTGCTCTAATTGAGCGTTCAGATTTATTTCTAATAGATTTCTCTATTCAAGGCGATAACCAGATAAAAGTTATTATTGATGGCGATAATGGTGTTTTGGTTGAAGATTGTATGTTTGTTAGTAGAGCAATAGAGCATAATTTAGACAGGGAAGAGCAAGATTTTTCTCTAGAAGTTATGTCGGCAGGAGCAACTGCTCCTTTGGTTAATACTAGACAGTATAAAAAACATTTAAATAGAGTGCTTAATGTTAAAACAACTTCAGAACAAATTGAAGGAACTCTTACAGAAGCAACCGATAATAATATTATTTTAGAATGGAAAGTTAGAGAGCCTAAGCCTATAGGTAAAGGTAAGGTAACTGTAAAGAAACAAGCGAATATCGCTTACGAAAATATTGTAGAAGCAAAAGTTATGATTAAATTTTAATTCAATAAGAGTTATGGAGAATATCGCGTTAATTGAATCTTTTTCAGAATTCAAAGACGATAAGCTAATTGACAGAGTAACGTTAATGGCCATTTTAGAAGATGTATTTAGAAGCGCCTTAAAAAAGAAATTTGGCGATGATGATAATTTTGATATTATTGTAAATCCTGATAAAGGTGATTTAGAAATATGGAGAAATAGAGTTGTTGTAGCTGATGGTGAGGTAGAAGAGCCAAATCAAGAAATTACTTTAACTGAGGCTCGTAAAATTGAACCTGATTTTGAAGTTGGTGAAGATGTATCTGAAGAAGTTAAGCTTATAGATCTTGGAAGACGTGCAATTTTAGCATTACGTCAAAATTTAATATCTAAGATTCATGAGCATGATAATACCATAATTTATAAGCAGTTTAAAGATTTAATTGGAGAGATTTATACAGCAGAAGTTCATCATATTCGTCATAGAGCAGTTATTTTATTAGATGACGAAGGCAATGAGATTGTGTTACCAAAAGATAGACAAATTCCATCTGATTTCTTTAGAAAAGGAGATAATGTAAGAGGTGTTATTGATAGTGTAGAGCTAAAAGGAGCAAAACCTACTATTATGATGTCTAGAAGCTCTCCTGCTTTTTTAGAAAAATTATTTGAACAAGAAATACCTGAGGTTTTCGATGGTTTAATTACTATAAAAAATGTAGTTAGAATACCTGGTGAAAAAGCTAAAGTAGCGGTAGATTCTTATGATGATAGAATAGACCCTGTTGGAGCTTGTGTAGGTATGAAAGGATCTAGAATTCACGGTATTGTACGTGAATTAGGTAACGAGAATATTGATGTAATTAATTATACTAATAATTTACAATTATATATTACACGTGCTTTAAGTCCTGCAAGAGTGACTTCAATAAAAATTAATGAAGAAACAAAACGCGCAGAGGTTATTTTAAAACCAGAAGAGGTAAGTAAGGCTATTGGTCGAGGCGGTCATAATATTCGTTTGGCGGGTCAACTTACTGGTTATGAAATAGATGTATTTAGAGAAGGTGCAGAGGAAGATGTTGAGTTAAGAGAGTTCTCTGATGAAATTGAAGGATGGATTATTGACGAGTTTAGTAAAGCTGGATTAGATACTGCTAAAAGTATTTTAGAGCAAGAAGTTAATGATTTAGTAAAAAGAACAGATTTAGAAGAAGAAACAATTAAAGACGTTATAAGAATTCTTAGGGAAGAATTTGAAGAATAACATATATTTGAGTATTTTAAAGGCGATTTATGGCTGAAACAATTAGATTAAATAAAGTATTACGTGAGCTTAATATCTCTTTAGATCGTGCAGTAGAATTTTTAGATTCTAAAGGCATTGATATTGAGAAGCGACCTACTACGAAAATTTCTGAAGAAACATATACAGTTCTTTCAGATGAATTTCAAACAGATGCAAACAAAAAAGTAGCATCTAAAGAAGTTGGTGTTGCTAAGTTAAAAGAGAAAGAAGTATTGCGTGAACAGCGCGAGCGTGAACTTGAAGAAAAACAAAAAGCATCAGCCAGAAGAGAAGAAGTTGTAAAAGCCTCTAAAGTAATTTCTGGTCCTAAGCAAGTTGGAAAAATTGATTTAAATCCAAAAGCTAAAAAAGCTGAAGTTAAACCAGCTGAGGTTAAGGATGAAGTTAAAAAAGAAGATATTGTTAAACCTGAAGTTGTTGAAACAGTAAAAGAGGTTCCTGAAGTTGTTAAGGAAGATGTTGTTCAAGAAGAGGTTAAGCAAACTGTTAAAGCAGAGGATTCTAAACCAGTTGCTGAAGAAAAACCAGTTGCAGAAGAAAAACCTGTAGTTGAAGAAAAAGCACCTTCTAAAGAAGCTCCAATCATAATTGATGACGAGATTGTTATTCCAGATGAAAAAGTTAAAACTCAATATCAAAAACTTACTGGTCCAAAAATAGCAGGTGATAAAATTGATTTATCTCAATTTAATAAACCAAAGAAGAAGCCAGTAGATAAAAAGCCTGAATCTAAAGCAGGTGAAGCAGGAGCTGCTAACAAGAAAAAACGTCGTCGTATAAGTAAAGTTGGTGGAAATCAACCAGGTAAACCTGGAGGTCAAAATAGACCAGGCGGAGTTAACAGACCTGGCGGAAATGACCGTTTTAAAGGTAAACCAGGACAAGGAAGACGTAATATCGTTAAGGAAGAACCTTCTGAAGAAGATGTTAAGAAGCAAGTAAGAGAAACTCTTGAAAAACTTCAAGGTAAATCTAGCAAGGGTAAAGGCGCAAAATATAGAAGAGATAAAAGAGACCAGCATAGAGAGCAATCTGAAATCGATCAGCAAATTGAAGCTGCAGAAAGTAAGATCATTAAAGTAACAGAGTTTGTTACTGCAAGTGAAATGGCAACTATGATGGATGTAGGGGTTACTCAAATTATTTCTGCATGTATGTCTTTGGGTATGATGGTAACTATGAATCAGCGTTTAGATGCTGAAACATTATCTATTGTAGCAGATGAGTTTGGTTATAAAGTAGAATTTGTAACTGCCGATATTGAAGAGTCTATAGAAGAAATTGAAGATAAACCAGAAGATTTAAAATCACGTGCTCCAATTGTAACAGTAATGGGACACGTAGATCATGGTAAAACATCACTTCTAGATTATATTCGTCAAGAAAATGTAATTGCTGGAGAATCTGGTGGAATTACACAGCACATTGGTGCTTATGGTGTAGAGTTGGAGAATGGACAAAAAATAGCGTTTTTAGATACACCAGGTCACGAAGCCTTTACAGCGATGCGTGCTCGTGGTGCTCAAGTTACAGATATTGCTATTGTTGTAGCTGCTGCCGATGATGATATTATGCCACAAACTAAAGAGGCTATTTCGCATGCACAAGCTGCTGGAGTTCCTATTGTTTTTGCAATTAATAAAATTGACAAACCAGATGCTAACCCTGAGAAAATTAAAGAAGGCTTAGCACAAATGAACCTGTTGGTTGAAGATTGGGGAGGGAAAATTCAATCTCATGATATTTCGGCAAAAATGGGAACTGGTGTTAAAGAATTACTAGAAAAAGTATTGCTAGAAGCAGAATTATTAGAGCTAAAAGCAAACCCAAATAAACCAGCAGTAGGAACCGTAGTTGAAGCTTTCTTAGATAAAGGACGTGGTTACGTATCTACAATTTTGGTACAAGCAGGAACTTTAAAAGTTGGTGATTATGTACTTGCAGGAAAAAATAGTGGTAAGGTAAAAGCGATGCATGATGAGCGTGGAAACGATGTTGTTTCTGCAGGACCATCTACACCAGTATCTATTCTTGGTTTAGACGGTGCCCCACAAGCGGGTGATAAATTCAATGTATTTGAAGATGAGCGTGAAGCTAAACAAATTGCATCAAAACGTGCACAATTACAACGTGAGCAATCTGTTAGAACGCAACGTCATATAACACTTGATGAAATTGGTCGTCGTATTGCACTTGGAGACTTCCAAGAGTTAAATATCATCCTTAAAGGTGATGTTGATGGTTCGGTTGAAGCTTTAACCGATTCATTCCAAAAACTATCAACTGAAGAAATTCAAGTTAATATACTTCATAAAGGTGTTGGCGCAATTACTGAAAGTGATGTTTTATTAGCATCTGCATCTGATGCAATTATCGTAGGATTTAATGTGCGTCCGGTTGGAAATGCAAGAATGATTGCTGATAAAGAAGAAATTGATATTAGAACATATTCTATTATTTACGATGCTATCAACGATCTTAAAGATGCGATGGAAGGTATGTTATCTCCAGAGCTTAAAGAAGAGATTTTAGGTACTGCTGAAATTAGAGAAATATTTAAAGTAACTAAAATAGGTAGTATTGCAGGTTGTATGGTTACCAATGGTAAAATACTTAGAAACGCTGGAATTCGATTAATTAGAGATGGTGTTGTTGTATATACAGGTGAATTAGCTTCGTTAAAACGATTTAAAGATGATGCTAAGGAAGTAACAAAAGGTTACGATTGTGGTATGCAAATTAAAAACTACAACGATATTAAAGAAGGCGATATTATTGAAGCTTTCCATGAAGTTGAGGTTAAAAAGAAACTTAAATAATCTATTAGTTAGATCTATATATAAGTAAAAAAGTAAAAGCGACCAATTTGGTCGCTTTTTTTATGGAGCTATTTTTTTATTACTTAAAGTATTATTAATTCTACAATTAGAATTTCAACTTTAAAAATTAATCTTTTTTCTTTAATGGTTTAAAAATAAAAGCACTTGGGAATTTTATTTTAATACGTTTTAAAGCCCTGTCTGCTTCTAAACGTGTTCTAAAGTTACCAACCCAGATTTTAAAGTTTGGTGGTTCATAGGTGTCAGTTGAAGCCCAATCTGTAAAAGATTCTTTAAATTCTTTTTGTGCTGTTTGTGCGCCAGATCTATTACCATTATAGATTTGAATCTTATAACGATCGGAATTATTTTCACTTTTATTTATTTCTTTTTTTAGATTTAGTAAAGTTTCAATTTTTTTGTCTTGATTTAAATTTACTGTTCCCTCTTGTGAAAAACTAGATGTTGTGGGTATTATAAACCCTAAAAAAGCTAAAGCACTAATTTTCAAACTCAATATTTTCATTTTCTTATTATATTTGTACAAATGTATACGTTATAATTTTAATTGCGGTTGTTTTTATTATTTAGAATCCCTCTAAATTATCAATTAACAGTTCTGTAACATTTTGCAAATCGACTTTAAATATTACTTTTGCCTGAGATTTTTATAAGTTTTTTTTTGTCAATACAAATGACAAAAGTCATACCAAAGTTTAGAAGTTAATTTAACCAACAATATGAAACAGGTGATTCACCGTAAATTAAGTAAAAGCATTCTTCATGTCGGCTTAATTATTTTATTAGCGTTTACAACCTCTCTTTCTGCTCAAGATGGAGACCCAGCAAAAGGAAAGTCATTATTTAATGCCAATTGTGCGGCTTGTCATAAATTAGATAAAAAAATGACAGGACCTGCATTGCGTAATGTAGAAACTCGTTTATCTGATGAACAAGGTTTAGATAGAGAATGGGTTTACGCATGGATTAAAAACAGTTCAGGTATTATTAAATCTGGCGATGCTTACGCAAACAAAGTTTACAACGAGTATGGTGGTGCAGCAATGACTGCATTTCCACAATTATCAAATGAGGATATAGATAACATTCTAGCTTATACAGCAGAAGAAAAGAAAGCGCCAGCTGAAACAGCAAATATTGGTGCAGTAACAACTGAATCAACAGGAGCGTCTTCAGGTATTTCTAACGAAATTATTTTAGGAGCCTTAGCGATCTTATTTCTATTGTTAGCCGCCGGGTTGTTTTTGGTAAACAAAACACTACGTCGTTTTGCAGCTGCTCAAAACATTGAGTTACCAGAAGCTTCAAAAAGAACACCACTTTGGAAAGCTTTTGTGCAAAATCAATTTTTAATGCTTGTTGTTGCTATCTTCTTTTTATTATCAAGTGCGTATTTTGTTTATGGTTATTTATCTCAAATAGGAATAGATCAAGGTTATCAACCAGTACAACCTATTCATTTTTCACATAAAATACATGCAGGCGATAATGGTATAGATTGTAAATACTGTCACTCTTCTGCAAGAGTTAGTAAAACATCTGGTATTCCTTCTTTAAATGTGTGTATGAACTGTCATAAATCAATTTATGAATATAATGGAGAAACAACTCCTGAATATTCAAAAGAATTTTATGATGGTGAAATCAAAAAATTATATGCTGCTGTAGGATGGGATGATGCCGATCAAAAATACACAGGAGATTCTCAGCCAGTTAAATGGGTTAGAATTCATAACTTACCTGACTTTGTTTATTTTAATCACTCACAACACGTAACTGTTGCTGGAGTAGAATGTCAAACATGTCATGGACCTATTGAAACCATGGAAGTTGCAGAGCAATTTGCGCCTTTAACAATGGGTTGGTGTATTGAGTGTCATAGAACAACCAATGTGAATATTAAAGATAATGACTATTACAAAAAAATACATGAAGAGCTATCTAAAAAGTATGGCGTAAAAGAATTTACGGAAGCAGAGATGGGTGGTTTAGAATGTGGTAAATGTCACTATTAATAAATTTTAATAAGAAGTAATTCAATTATATAATATGTCATCAAACAAGAAATACTGGAAAAGTGTTGAAGAGCTAAACGAGAATAGCTCTATTGTTGAGACGCTAAAGCAAAACGAGTTTGTAGCAGAAATACCTACTGATGAATTTTTAGGAGATAAAGATACATTAGAAGCTTCATCTACAACGCGACGCGATTTCTTAAAATACGTAGGATTTACTACTGCTGCAGCATCTTTAGCTGCTTGTGAAGGTCCTGTAAAAAAATCAATTCCTTATATAGTACAACCAACGGAAATCATTCCTGGTGTCGCTAACTATTATGCTACTACAATTGCAGACGGTTTTGATTTTGCTAGTGTTTTAGTTAAAACGCGTGAAGGACGTCCAATTAAAATTGAAAACAATACGATGGCAGCTACCAATGGTAGTGCAAATGCTAGAGTAAATGCTTCTGTTTTAGGCTTGTATGACAGTTTAAGAGTTCAAGGTCCTAAAAAAGATGGAAACGCTATTTCTTGGAGTGAATTTGATGCTGAAACAACTGAAAAATTAACAAGTATTGCGGCAGCTAATAAAGACATTGTGTTGTTAACACAAACTTTTGCAAGTCCATCTACGAGTAAATTAATAGCTGAGTTTAGTGAAAAGTATGGTAATGTTCGTCATGTAGTTTATGATGCTGTTTCAGAATCAGCTGCATTAGATGCATACCAAGCTAAATATGGAGAACGCGCATTAGCTAATTACGATTTTTCTAAAGCGATGACTATTGTATCTGTTGGTGCAGATTTCTTAGGAGATTGGCAAGGTGGCGGATTTGATTCTGGGTATTCTAAAAATAGAGTTCCAGATCACGGTAAAATGTCTCGTCATATTCAGTTTGAATCGAATATGTCGTTAACAGGTGCAAATGCCGATAAGCGTGTACCTTTAAAACCAAGCGAACAAAAATTAGCTTTAGCTAAATTATATAGTTATGTTGTTGGTGGTTCTGTTTCAGGAACTTTACCAGAGCATATTGATGTGGCTGTAAAAAAGGCAGCTACTCAACTAAAGAAAGCTGGAAGTAAAGGTTTAGTAGTTACAGGAATTCAAGATGTAAATGCACAAACCGTTGCTTTAGAAATTAATGAAGCTTTAAATAGTAAAGCTTTTGATAAAGCTACTCCAATTAAAACTAGACAAGGTAACGATAAAGCAGTTGCTTCTTTAGTAGCCGATATGAAGGCTGGGAAAGTTGCTGCAATTATTATGAGTGGAGTAAATCCATTATATACCTTGCCAAATGCTTCAGATTTTGCTGAAGGATTGAAAAAAACAGAATTATCTGTAGCGTTTTCAATGAAAGCAGACGAAACGTCTTCAGAAACTGATTATATAGCTGCAGCACCACATTATTTAGAATCTTGGGGTGATGTTGAAATAAAGAAAGGACATTATGCGCTAACACAGCCAACTATTCGTCCTTTATTTGATACAAGACAATTTCAAGAGGCTTTATTAAAATGGACAGGAAACGATGTTTCTTATCACGATTATATTAAAGACGCTTGGGGAACTACTATTTTAGGTGGAAGTTCTTTCAATCAAGCATTGCATGATGGTATATATGTTGGGGAAATTGATGCTCAAATTGAAGGTGCAAATTCAGAAGCAACTGAAACGCCTTCTAGTAATGCTGTAAGTGCTTTAGCAACTTCAGCAAAATCTGAAGGACTAGAGTTAACATTATATACCAAAGTAGGTATGGGAGATGGGCAACAAGCCAATAACCCATGGTTACAAGAATTTCCAGATCCAATTACAAGAACATCTTGGGATAATTACCTAACGATTTCTAAAGCAGATGCTGATGCAATAGGTTTAATTAATAAACATGTTGCTACTGGAGCTTTAAATGGAAGTTATGCTAATGTAACTGTAAATGGTACAACTATTACTGCACCAGTAATGATTCAACCAGGACAAGCAAAAGGTTCTGTTGGATTAGCATTAGGTTACGGGAAAACTTTAGGTTTAAAAGAAGAAATGCAAACAGGTGTTAATGCCTATGCATTATATCAAGGTTTTAATAGTGTACAAAACGTTACTATTGAAGCTGCTGCTGGCGAGCATGAATTTGCTTCAGTACAGTTGCATAATACTTTAATGGGTCGTGGAGATATTATTAAAGAAACAACTTTAGAGATATTTAATACTTCAGATAGAGATGTTTGGAATAAAGTTCCAACAGTTTCTTTAAATCATAAAGAAACACCAGTTACATCTCCAGAGGTTGATTTATGGGATGAATTTGATCGTTCAATTGGGCATCACTTTAACTTATCAATCGATTTAAATGCGTGTACTGGATGTGGAGCTTGTGTGATAGCTTGTCATGCTGAAAACAATGTGCCAGTTGTAGGCAAAGAAGAAGTACGTCGTAGCCGTGATATGCACTGGTTACGTATTGATAGATATTATTCATCTGAAGAAACATTTGCAGAAGACGACACTAAGAAAGAAGAGTTTTCTGGATTATTTGGTGATCAAGGCTCTTTAGGAGGGTTTGGTGAGTTAGAAAATCCAACTGAGAATCCTCAAGTAGCTTTCCAACCAGTAATGTGTCAACATTGTAACCATGCACCTTGTGAAACTGTTTGTCCTGTGGCAGCAACATCACATGGTCGTCAAGGTCAAAATCATATGGCTTATAACCGTTGTGTTGGTACTAGATATTGTGCAAACAACTGTCCTTATAAAGTACGTCGTTTCAACTGGTTCCTATACAATGGTAATGATGAGTTCGATTATCATATGAATGATGATTTAGGACGTATGGTATTAAATCCAGATGTTGTAGTACGTTCTCGTGGTGTTATGGAAAAATGTTCTATGTGTATTCAAAAAACACAAAAAACAATTTTAGATGCAAAACGTGACGGACGTGAAATTAAAGATGGAGAATTCCAAACAGCATGTTCTGCAGCTTGTAGCAACGGAGCAATGGTATTTGGAGATATCAACGATAAAGAAAGTAAAGTTGCAAAACTTTTAGAAGATGATCGTATGTATCACTTATTAGAAAGTGTAGGTACAAAGCCTAATGTGCAGTATCATACAAAAGTGAGAAATACAACTGAAGCATAAATTTAATTAAAGAATCAATTATATAATTATGGCGTCTCATTACGAAGCACCTATTAGAAGACCCTTAGTTACTGGGGAAAAATCATACCACGATGTTACTGTGGATGTGGCTAAACCAGTAGAAGGAAAAGCAAATAAACAGTGGTGGATAGTTTTTTCTATTGCACTTGTAGCTTTCCTTTGGGGTATTGGATGTATTTTATATACGATATCTACAGGTATTGGAACTTGGGGATTAAACAAGACCGTAGGTTGGGCTTGGGATATTACTAACTTTGTTTGGTGGGTAGGTATTGGTCACGCAGGAACTTTGATTTCGGCTGTACTTTTATTATTCCGTCAAAAATGGAGAATGGCAATTAACCGTTCGGCGGAGGCTATGACCATTTTCTCTGTTGTTCAAGCAGGTTTATTTCCAATTATTCACATGGGTCGTCCATGGTTAGGATACTGGGTTTTACCAATTCCGAATCAATTTGGTTCATTATGGGTAAACTTTAATTCGCCATTACTTTGGGATGTATTTGCAATTTCTACATATTTATCGGTATCGTTAGTATTCTGGTGGACAGGGTTACTTCCAGATTTTGCCATGTTAAGAGATAGAGCAATCAAACCTTTTCAAAAGAAAATATATGCTTTATTAAGTTTTGGATGGTCGGGACGTGCTAAAGATTGGCAACGTTTTGAAGAAGTATCTTTGGTACTTGCTGGTTTAGCAACACCTTTAGTACTTTCTGTACATACTATCGTATCATTCGATTTCGCTACTTCGGTAATTCCTGGTTGGCATACAACAATATTTCCACCATACTTTGTGGCTGGTGCGGTATTCTCAGGATTCGCTATGGTAAATACGCTTCTTATTATTATGAGAAAAGTATGTAACCTAGAAGATTATATTACTGTACAACACATTGAATTAATGAACATCGTAATTATGATTACAGGTTCTATAGTAGGTGTGGCATATATTACTGAGTTATTTATTGCGTGGTATTCTGGTGTAGAATACGAACAATATGCTTTCTTAAACAGAGCAACAGGACCTTATGCTTGGGCATATTGGATGATGATGTCTTGTAACGTTTTCTCTCCACAATTTATGTGGTTTAAGAAACTTAGAACAAGTATTATGTTCTCGTTCTTTATATCAATTGTTGTAAACGTTGGGATGTGGTTTGAGCGTTTTGTAATTATTGTAACGTCGTTACACAGAGATTACTTACCTTCATCATGGACGATGTTCTCACCAACATTTGTAGATATTGGAATTTTTATTGGAACAATAGGTTTCTTCTTTGTATTATTCTTATTATACTCTAGAACCTTCCCAGTAATTGCACAAGCTGAAGTTAAAACTATTTTGAAATCGTCAGGTGAGCGTTATAAAAACATTAGAGAAAGAGGAGATAGTTTAGTAGGTACTGGATCAGATCCAAGAACTTCTAAAACAATTAATAAAGAAACAAAAAACGAAAAGTAGCATATGGAAGCTTCAAAAGTAATTCACGCTATTTATACCGATGATGATATTTTAATGTCTGCTGTTAAAAAAGTTAAGGCAGAACGATATCACATTGAAGAAATATATACACCATTTCCGGTTCACGGACTAGACAAAGCTATGGGTTTAGCGCCTACGCGTATTGCTATAACAGCATTTATATACGGATTGGTTGGTTTAACCGTTGCAATTGTAATGATGAATTTTATTATGATTGAAGATTGGCCTCAAAATATTGGAGGAAAACCAAGCTTTAGTTATATAGAAAACATGCCAGCATTTGTACCTATTATGTTTGAGTTAACCGTGTTTTTTTCAGCGCATTTAATGGTAATTACATTTTACTTACGTAGTAGAATGTGGCCTTTTAAGAATGCTGAAAATCCTGACCCAAGAACTACAGATGATCATTTTTTAATGGAAATCGCTGTTAACGGAAATGAAGATGAATTAGAAGGTTTGCTTAAGGAGACTGGAGCAGTTGAGATTAATTTAATTGATAAAGCGCATTAAGATAAAGATGAAGAGCTTAATTAAAATATTAGTATTAGCAGTTATTTTCGTTGCAGTATCTTGTAAAAAGGATACAGCTCCAAACTATCAATTCATGCCTAACATGTATGAATCTGCTGGTTACGAAACTTATGGAGAAGCTGCATTTCAAAATGGAGTTGAAGCGCAAATACCTGCACAGGGTTCTATACCAAGAGGATTTGTGCCTTTTGAAATAGAAAATTCTACTGAAGGTTATGAATTAGCTAAGGCTACTTTAACAAGTTCGTTAGATTCTACACAAGTAGATTTAGCAAGAGGTAAAGAGTTATATGATATATATTGTGGTATTTGCCACGGTAATAAAGGAAAAGGTCAAGGTAATTTAGTTAAGCGAGAAAAAATTCTTGGTATACCAAATTATGCAGACAGAGAAATTACTGAGGGAAGTATTTATCATACTATTTATTACGGTAAAAATGCCATGGGTAGTTATGCTAACCAATTGAACGAAGAAGAACGTTGGCAAGTAGTTTCATACGTGGTGAAATTAAGAGCTGATTTAGTAAAGTAAGAAGATAAGATTATATAGATATGTACACATTTTCGAATAAATTAAAGACATTTTCTTTCATCTTAATGATATTAGGAGTCATAGGTGTTGGATATGGTTTTTTGACATCTCATAAGTCTTTTGAAGAGGTTGAAACCTTACTTGCAGGAGAACACCATGGAGGAGGTCATGCAGAGGAAGCTACACATGCTGCTCCAAGTCATGATACCCACGAAACAACTAATGCTCATGGAGAAGAAGCTCATGCTGATGCAGGTCATTCTGCTGTAGATGAGCATACAAAACATGTTGAGCATGTTCAACATCAAATAGCAAACAGACCTTGGTCTGCATTATATGTTGCAGCTTTTTTCTTTATGATGATTGCTTTGGGAGTTTTAGCATTTTATGCTATTCAAATTGCATCACAAGCTGGATGGTCTCCAGTATTATTTAGAATTATGGAAGGGATTACATCTTATCTTTTACCAGGAGCACTTATTGTGTTAGCTATAGCTTTAGGTTCTCATTATATTGGTCATGATAATATATTCATGTGGATGAATCCTGAAGTAACTAATCCGGAAAGTGAACATTATGATAAATTAATTGATGGCAAATCAGATTGGTTAAATGTAGGATGGTTTGCAGTTAGAGGTTTAATTTTTATTTCAGGTTGGAGTTTATACCGTCATTTTTCACGTAAATTTTCAATTGCACAAGATACTGCAGAAGATAAAAGTAATTTCAAAAAGTCTTTTCGTATATCAGCAGCATTTTTAGTATTCTTTATTTATACAGAATCTATGATGTCTTGGGATTGGATTATGAGTGTAGATCCACACTGGTTTTCTACATTATTTGGATGGTATGTATTTGCTAGTATGTTTGTAAGTGGAATAACAGTAATTGCATTAATAACAATATACTTAAAATCTAAAGGTGTTATAGAATTTGTAAATGAAAATCATTTACATGATGTCGCTAAGTTTATGTTCGCTTTTAGTATATTCTGGACCTACTTATGGTTCTCGCAATTTATGCTAATTTGGTACTCAAATATTCCAGAAGAGGTAACTTATTTTGTAACGCGTTTTCAAGATTATAAATTACCATTCTTAGGTATGGTGGTTATGAACTTTGTATTCCCAATATTAATGTTAATGAATGCTGATTACAAACGTATTCCATGGTTTGTAGTTATGGCAGGTTTAGTTATATTATTTGGACATTATATAGATATTTTCAATATGATTATGCCTTCAACCGTGGGAGATCAATGGTTTATAGGTATTCCTGAAATAAGTTCAGTACTATTATTTGCAGGATTATTCATATTTGTAGTGTTTACGGCATTAACAAAAGCACCACTACTTGTAAAAGGATATCCTTTTAGAAAAGAAAGTGAAGAATTTCATTATTAATCAAGATATTAAATAAAGACGAACGATACCAATGACTGCTTTATTAACAATTATAGTTTTAGTATTTATTTTAGTTGCCATTTGGCAAATGGTAAAGATTTTTGATTTGGCTCAAGCTAAAAACGAAAATTCTCAAGTTGCTAGTGACAAAGATAATACCATGAATGGGTATTTAATGATGGGCTTTTTAGCGTTCATTTATATCATTACCATTGTATGTTTTGTTAAATGGGGCGATTTGCCTTTATTATCCAATTCGGCATCCGCGCACGGTCCAACTATTGACAATTTGATGGTTATCTCTATGATAATTATTTTTATAGTACAGACTATTACGCAGTTTTTATTACACTATTTTGCTTTTAAATATAAAGGTGAAAAAGGTAAAAAAGCGTTGTTCTTTGCCGATAATAATAAACTGGAGGCTATCTGGACAATTATTCCAGTAATCGTTTTAGCAGGTTTAATTATTTATGGATTAAGTACTTGGATTAACATTATGGGTGTTGATGAGAGTGATGATCCATTAGTGGTAGAATTATATGCACAACAGTTTAACTGGAAAGCAAGATATGCTGGAGCAGATAATAGTTTAGGTAAAGCTAATGTGCGTTTAATTGATATTGACCGTGCTAATATTTTAGGTTTAGATGAAGCAGACCCAAATGCACAAGATGATATTATAACAACAGAATTGCATTTACCAGTAGGTAAGCCTGTGTTATTTAAAATGCGATCTCAAGATGTTTTGCATTCAGCTTATATGCCTCATTTTAGAGCTCAAATGAACTGTGTTCCTGGAATGATTACACAATTTGGTTTCACACCAACAGTTACGACTGCTCAAATGCGTGAAACACCACAAATGCAAGAGAAAGTAAACAGAATTAATAAAATTAGAGTTAAAAATAGTGAACCATTAGTTGCTAAAGGAGAAGAAGCCTTAGAGCGTTATGAGTTTGATTATTTACTATTATGTAATAAGATTTGTGGAAAATCTCATTATAACATGCAAATGAAAATTGTTGTAGAAACTCAAGAGGAATATGATGCTTGGATTAAAGAGCAAAAAGAATTCAAGAACTCTCTAATTAACTAATTTAAAAGATAAACACGATATAAGATTATGTCAGCACACGCAGATACTCACGCTCACGACGACGACCACGGACATCATCATAAAGAAACGTTTGTGACTAAATATATTTTTAGTCAAGACCATAAAATGATTGCCAAACAGTACTTAATAACAGGTACGATAATGGGAGTTATAGGTGTTTTAATGTCTATGATGTTTCGTATGCAAATTGCATGGCCAGAAGAACCTAATGTGTTATTTGAAGCCTTATTAGGTAAATGGGCACCAGATGGTGTTATGGATGCCGATATTTATTTGGCATTGGTTACTATTCATGGTACCATCATGGTATTTTTTGTATTAACTGCAGGTTTAAGTGGTACGTTTAGTAATTTATTAATTCCATTACAAATTGGAGCTCGTGATATGGCATCAGGATTTCTGAATATGATATCATATTGGTTATTCTTTTTATCGAGTGTAATCATGGTTATATCGTTATTTGTTGAAGCGGGACCAGCAGCAGCAGGTTGGACTATTTATCCACCATTAAGTGCTTTACCAATGGCGCAAGGTGGTTCTGGTATGGGTATGACATTGTGGTTAGTTGCTATGGCTATATTTATTGCTTCATCTTTAATGGGATCTCTTAATTATATTGTTACCGTAATTAATTTACGTACAAAAGGTATGTCTATGACAAGACTTCCATTAACTATTTGGGCATTTTTTATTACTGCAGTAATAGGTGTAATATCATTCCCTGTACTATTATCTGCAGCATTATTATTAATAATGGACAGAAGCTTTGGGACGTCATTCTTTTTATCAGATATATTTATTCAAGGTGAAGTCTTACATTACCAAGGTGGTTCACCTGTGTTATTCGAACATTTATTTTGGTTCTTAGGACACCCAGAGGTGTATATTGTAATATTACCAGCCATGGGATTAGTTTCCGAGATTATGGCATCAAATTCACGTAAACCTATTTTTGGTTACCGTGCTATGATAGCATCTATTTTAGCAATTGCATTCTTATCAACTATAGTTTGGGGACATCATATGTTTGTTTCTGGTATGAATCCTTTCTTAGGTTCTGTATTTACATTTACAACCTTATTAATAGCAATTCCTTCAGCAGTAAAAGCTTTTAACTGGATAACTACATTATGGAAAGGTAATTTGCAAATGAATCCTGCCATGTTATTCTCTATTGGTTTTGTATCAACATTTATAACTGGAGGTTTAACAGGAATTATTCTTGGGGATAGTGCTTTAGATATTAATGTTCATGATACTTACTTTGTTGTAGCACACTTCCATTTAGTAATGGGTATCTCTGCATTGTATGGTATGTTTGCTGGAATTTATCACTGGTTTCCAAAAATGTTTGGTAAAATGCTAAATAAAAACTTGGGGTATATCCATTTCTGGATAACAGCAGTTTGTGCTTATGGTGTGTTTTTTCCAATGCACTTTATAGGAATGGCAGGTTTACCTCGTCGTTATTATACCAATAGTAACTTTCCTTTATTTGATGATTTAGCGAACGTAAATGTTATCATTACTATCTTCGCTTTAATTGGAGGTATTGTACAAATAGTTTATTTATACAATTTCTTTGGTAGTATTTTCTATGGTAAGAAGGCTACTCAAAACCCTTGGAAGTCTACAACTCTTGAGTGGACTACCCCAGTAGAACATATACATGGTAACTGGCCAGGAGAAATCCCTCATGTACATCGTTGGGCTTACGATTATAGTAAACCAGGACATGATGTAGATTTTATTCCACAGCATATTCCTTTAAAAGACGGAGAAGAAGAACTTCAGCATTAAGAATTTTTATTTTTATATAAATTAAACCCACCTTATTGGTGGGTTTTTTGTGTTTTTATAATTTTTTTTATCGATGAAATGTAAAATAATTCAAAATAAATCGATGAAATACAAAAAAATCAGTTAAATTGCGCAAGTAATTTATGTCAATATAGATTATTGATTAATCTTTTAGATATATTTTATCATAAAAAGTTATTTAATAGTAACCCTAATTAACCAAATCTATGAAAACAAAATCCCTTTTTAGGTACGCATTAAATTATGCTACTTTTTGTTTTGTCTTTTTTTGGACACTATTATCTGTAAATGCACAGTGTCCTACAGTAACAAATTCAAATCCTATAATTTTAGATGCTTCAGGATATACTTTCGCCGATTTAAGCGACGATTATGTTACTGAAGTTGGTACCAATGGAATCGTTTGGTATACAGATTCTACTGGAGGAACTATAATTAGTTCTACACAATTACTTGATGAAGGCACTTATTATGTTGATGATAGTTCTGGTTCCTGTGGTTCTAGAACATCAATTAATGTAACATTTCAAGTACCTCCAAGTAATCAAAATTTAGATGGTATTTTTTGTAGTAATGAAAATCCAGATATACAAATGTATATTGATGAAGTACTTCAGTTTGATATACCTTCTGGTGGTTCTGTCGAAATATATAATGATCAAGCTTTAACAGACTTGGCAATTTCAACCGATTTGCTATCTGGGTTTTATACCTATTATATTATTTTTGTAGATGAATTTGGTAATAAAAGTCAAATAGAAGACGGCGAAACAATTGTTGTGGAGTCTCCTTCCGATCCAACACCTCCAACTACTCAAGAATTTTGTGCAGATACAAGTCCAACAGTTGGGGATTTAAATCCAGGTACAGCTTCTCTAAATTTTAATTGGTATGCAAGTATAGATGTTAACGGAAATCCTAGTGGAGCACCATTATCTTCTTTAAATTCTTTAACAAATGGGACATATTATATTCAAACTAATAATGGATGTAAGAGTAACACAATACCAGTTACAGTAACTATAGATACTCCACGAAATGCTGGAACATCTGAAAGTTTACCATATTGTGAAAATGACATACCAACAGCAGATTTTAATTTATTTGATATTTTAGGAGGTACAAAAGATTTAAATGGAACTTGGTCTGGAGATTTAATAACGTCAAACGGAGATTCAGGTACTGTTAATATCGCAACTCTAGCAGTAGGTACTTATATAAATACTTATACAGTGTTTAGTACTGGTATTTGTCCAAATGCTACTTCTTCAGTGACTATAACTATAGCACCAGCACCAGAATCAGGAACAGCCAATACGCCGGTAGAATTTTGTTTAGAAGCGATAACAACAGGACAAACCTATAATTTATTTGATTTATTAACGGGCGAAGACCAAACAGGAACATGGAGTGATGATGATAGTACATCGGCACTTAGTGGAAACACAGTTACCCTTGATGGACTTTCAGAAGGAACCTATAATTTTACATATAATGTAGATGCTATTGGAAGCTGTGACGATGTAGATGTGACAGTTCAAATTATAATAAATCCGCAACCAAATTCAGGAACACCATCACCAGCTTTATTTTGTGAAAATGATTTAACAGCAAATTCGCCATTAGATCTATTTGGACAATTAACAGGAAATGATTCAGGAGGAACATGGAATGATGATAGTACAACAGGATTGTTAACAGGAAGTGATGTTGATATTACAGGTTTAGCGGTTGGATTATATAATTTCACTTATAGTATTACCAATGGGTTTGGTTGTACAAATAGTTCAACAGTAGTTGTAACAATAGCACCAGCACCAGAATCAGGAACAGTAAATACACCAGAAGAATTCTGTTTAGCAGACATAACAACAGGACAAACCTATAATTTATTCGATTTATTAACCGATGAAGACCAAACAGGAACATGGAGTGATGATGATAGTACATCGGCACTAAGTGGAAACACGGTTACCCTTGATGGACTTTCAGCTGGAACCTATAATTTCACATATAATGTAGATGCTATTGGAAGTTGTGATGATGTAGATGTGACAGTTCAAATTATAATAAATCCGCAACCAAATTCAGGAACACCATCACCAGCTTTATTTTGTGAAAATGATTTAACAGCAAATTCGCCATTAGATCTATTTGGACAATTAACAGGAAATGATTCAGGAGGAACATGGAATGATGATAGTACAACAGGATTGTTAACAGGAAGTGATGTTGATATTACAGGTTTAGCGGTTGGATTATATAATTTCACTTATAGTATTACCAATGGGTTTGGTTGTACAAATAGTTCAACAGTAGTTGTAACAATAGCACCAGCACCAGAATCAGGAACAGTAAATACACCAGAAGAATTCTGTTTAGCAGACATAACAACAGGACAAACCTATAATTTATTCGATTTATTAACCGATGAAGACCAAACAGGAACATGGAGTGATGATGATAGTACATCGGCACTAAGTGGAAACACGGTTACCCTTGATGGACTTTCAGCCGGAACCTATAATTTTACATATAATGTAGATGCTATTGGAAGTTGTGATGATGTAGATGTAACCGTTCAAATTATAATAAACGATACACCAGCACCAACAGCAGATACACCTCAAGAATTTTGTGATACAGCTACTGTTGGGAATTTAGTTGCCACAGGAACAAGTATTCAATGGTACAATGTTGCAACTGGGGGAACGCCTTTAGCAGCTACAGATGCTCTTGTTGATGGTAATATCTACTATGCAACGCAAACAGATGCAACAACGGGTTGCGAATCTTCAGTGAGAACAGCAGTAACAGCTATTATATACCAATCTCCAAATGCGGGAGACCAAAATTCAACAGGTATTGTAGCATGTAATAATGGTACTATCAATTTAAATTCTGGATTAGATGGCACTCAAGATTTAGGAGGAATCTGGTATGAAGGTTCAGATAATACAGGTATAGTAGTTGCGAATCCAACAGCATATGATGTTACTGGATTTACTGCTAATACTTATCAATTTACTTATTATGTAGTTGCATCGTCACCATGTGTAGATGATAGCGAAACAATAATAGTAACTATCGAAGCACCTTTAGATGCAGGAACAAATAATACTTTAGATGTTTGTAGTAATAATGGAACAACAGATTTATTCTCACTTATTGGAAGTGCTGAAACAGGAGGAACTTGGTCTCCTGCTATGGCGAGTACTACAGGTGTTTTTGATCCTTTAGTTGATGCTTCAGGAACATACACATATTTATTAACAAATGCTTGTGGAACTTTTAGTAGTCAAGTAGATGTAACAGTGACTCAAGCTCCAAATGCGGGAAGCGATAATACTGCTTTAATATGCGTTATTGATGGCGTAACCGATTTATTCTCATTTTTAGGAACTTCAGCTCAAACAGGAGGTACTTGGTCACCAGCTTTAACAAGTGGTACAGGAGAATTTAACCCTAATATTGATGCTCAAGGGATTTATACTTATATAGTGGCAGCCACATCACCATGCTCATCAGATTCAATGGCTCAAATAACAGTAACTGTTAGCGATACTTCTGCACCCGTAGTTTTAGAAGCAAATCCAGAGTTTTGTTTAGTAGATAATCCAGTCGTTTCAGATTTAAATAGTGCTTTAAGGTTTACAGGAACTGTAAATTGGTATGAAGATGATGCTTTAACTAATTCGGCAAATCCAACTGATAATTTAGTCGACGGAGAAGATTATTATGCCACTCAAACTAATAGTGACGGTTGTGAATCTTCAACTAATATTCAAGTCACAGTAACTATTAATAATACACCAACACCAACACTAGTAGATGCTACTAAGGCGTATTGTTTGAACGATAATCCTCAACCTAGCATTAGCGATCTTACTTTAAATATTACAGAATATGATTCAAATACAAATAATATAGTTTGGTATGACGCTGAATCGAATGGAAATATAATAGGCAGTTCAACTATACTTTCAAATTTAACATCTTATTATGCTGTTTTAGTTGATGCTAATACAGGATGTGAAAGTAGTGTAAGATTAGAAGTTACTCCAGATATAACATCATGTGGTAAACTGGTTTTACCTGATGGTTTTTCACCAAATAATGATGGTGTAAATGATTCATTTGATTATAACAACTTAGATATTTTATATCCAAACTTTGAAATTGAAATCTTCAATAGATATGGTAACGTTGTTTATAAAGGAAATGCTTCAACACCTCGTTTCAACGGAAAGTCTAATCAATCAAGATCGATTGGAAATGGCGACTTACCTGTAGGTGTTTATTATTACATTTTCAAATTTAATGATAATACAAACAAACCAGAACAAGGACGTTTATACTTGAGCAGATAATTTTTTAGATAACACAATTTAGAAACTATGAAACATTTAAATATATATCATAAAATAGCTGCGATAGTAGGATTGACATTCTTAATGTCTGTTCAAAGTTTTGCGCAGCAAGACCCTCAATTTACACAGTATATGTATAATATGAGTGTTATAAATCCAGCATATGCAACAGCAGATGAAGCGATTTTGAATCTTGGAGGTTTATATAGAGCACAATGGGTAGGAATTGAAGGCGCACCCAAAACAGGAACCTTTTTTGCACATACACCTATAAATGAAAAAATAGAAGTTGGTATTTCGTTTGTTAACGATAATATTGGTGACATTGTTCAAGAAAATAACATTTATGCTGATTTTGCTTATGTTTTACCCGTTGGTTTAGATTCTAAATTATCGTTAGGTATTAAAGCAGGATTTACTTTTTTCGATGTTAATTTTGATGGCTTTAATTTACAATCGGGAAATACATCTACAGATTTAGCATTTAATGAAAACGTTAATAAAACCTTTCCTAATTTAGGAATAGGAGCCTTTTACTTTACCGATAATTATTACATCGGGTTATCTGCTCCAAACATGTTATCATCAAAACATTTAGAAACAGAAAATGGTGTTAGAGCTACTGGAGTTGAAAATGTTCACTATTTTTTAACAGGTGGTTATGTGTTTGATATCAATCAGAATTTAAAACTTAAACCAGCATTTATGGCTAAATCGGTTAAAGGAGCTCCTTTAGCATTAGATATTACAGCAAACGTTTTAATTAATGAGAAATTAGAAGCAGGTTTAGGATATCGATTAGACGATGCTATAAGTGGTTTGATAGGTTTTAGAATTTCACCAGAACTAAAAATAGGATATGCTTACGATTTTACAACTAATAATCTAGGAAGTTATAACTCAGGATCACACGAAATATTCATTTTATTTGATGTTGATTTATTCGGTTTCAAAGGAGGATATGATCGTTCACCAAGATTCTTCTAAATTTTAATAATAGGAAAACATGAAACATCCATTATTGAAAACTTTGTCAAATGAATTAGCAACCGAATGGATGTTACATCTGACAATTAAAAAACAATAAAAATATACAGATGAAAAAACATATATACATATTTGCAAGCCTTTTATTAGTTAGTGGAATAACATTAGCGCAAAAAGGAAATATAAAAAGAGCTAATAAACTTTTTGAAATGAGAGCCTACAATGAAGCGGCAGAAATCTATGAAACCAAAGAGCGTAATCAAGAAGTGCTTCAAAATTTAGCCGACAGTTATTATTATAACACGAGTTTTGAAAAGGCTGTTAAAACCTATAGTGAGCTGTTTCAAACCTATGGTGATTCTATTAATATTGAATATCATTTCCGTTATGCGCAAGCTTTAAAAGGAGTTAAAGATTATAGCGAAGCCGATAAACATTTAAGTAGGTATTATGACAAACCATTTAATACCAATGCATTTATTGAAACTACAGGAAAAACAACACCTCATAATTTTAAGTTACAACACATTATGAATGAAAATTCGAGTAGCGATTTTGGCTTGTCGTTTTATGGAGAGAATAAAGTAGCTTTTGCTTCGGCAAGAAACATTAAAAACCCATCTTATTCATGGAATGAATTACCATATTTAGATTTGTATAGCGCAACCTTAACAGATCATAATACGCTTGAAAATATTCAGCCTTTTTCAGATGCTATTAATACAAGTTCGCATGAAAGTAGTGCCGTATTTACTAAAGATGGTAAAACGATGTATTTTAATAGAACCAATGCCACGCGTAAAAAAGCAGACGAAGAACGTATTGCACATATAAAAATTTATAAAGCAGAATTAGTTGATGGCAAATGGACTAATGTTACCCCGTTGCCATTTACATCAAATAACTATAGTACCGAACATCCAGCCTTAAGTAAAGACGAAAAAACACTTTATTTTGCAAGTGATATGCCAGGAACAATAGGAAGTTTTGATATTTATAAAGTAACTATAAATGACGATGGAACTTACGGAGAACCAGAAAATTTAGGAGCTACAATTAATACAAAACACAGAGAACAATTTCCTTTTATAAGTGATTCAAATGTACTGTATTTTTCTTCAATTGGTCACCAAGGTTATGGTGGTTTAGATGTGTTTAGAAGTAATATGGTTAATGGAAGTTTTGATGAACCAATAAATTTAGGAAGTTCTATAAATAGTAATTTAGATGATTTTGCTTTTGTTATTAGAGAAAAAGATAACATGGGTTATGTATCTTCAAACAGAAAAGGAAACGACAGATTATTTGGTTTTACTAGAGAAGAAAACGTATTGTTAAAATATCAAGTAGCGGGTATTGTTCAAGATTTAAATAGTAAAGAGTTATTAGCAGGTTCTTTATTAACATTATTTGATGAATCTGGAACTATAATTCAAGATGTCATTGTTGGTGATGATGCATATTATATTTTCAAAATAGAGCCTAATAAAAAATATACAGTTAGAGGAACCCGAAAAGCATATATTCCACAAGATGTTGAGTTCTCAACAGATAGCGATGGGAAAGTTCAACATAACATATACTTAAATTTAGAATCTTTTGCAGATGCTGAAGAGCATGTTAAAGAGAATGAAAAGGGAGAAGTACAAATAGAATTAGAAAAAATATACTTTGATTTTGATAAATCTAATATCCGTAAAGATGCTGCGGTAACGTTAAATATATTGGTTGATTTAATGAAGAAATATCCAACTATGGAAGTTGAAGTTTCAGCACATACAGATGCAAAAGGGTCAGATCAATATAATTTAAAATTGTCTAAACGACGTGCAGCTTCTACACTAGAATATTTGGTTAGTCAAGGCATTGAAAGAAAGCGATTAAAAAGTATTGGTTACGGAGAAAAGCAACCCCTTAACGATTGTATTAAAGAAGGTGTTTGTGACGATGAAGAATACGATGTTAACAGACGTTGTGAATTCACAATTTTAAATTAACCTATTATCCAGCTAAGGCGGGAACCTCATTAAATAAAATGTATAAAGCCTTTCCAATTCGGAAAGGCTTTTTGTTTATATTTGCTTTTAGTGAACTTTTTGTCATTCCCGTAAAGGCGAGTATCTTTTTTTAATTGAACCTAAATGTCACCTTGAGCGCAGTCGAAAGGCATCAAACATGAACGAAAACCTAGATCCAACAGACGATAATTTTTCACCTGAAGAATTAGACGTAGAAAGAAAATTAAGACCCTTATCCTTTGATGATTTTACAGGGCAGGATAAAGTGTTGGAAAATTTACAAATTTTTGTTCAGGCCGCAAATTTACGAACCGAAGCTTTAGATCATACGCTATTTCATGGACCTCCAGGATTGGGTAAAACAACCTTAGCTCATATATTAGCGAGTGAACTTGATGTAGGTATTAAAGTAACTTCAGGTCCTGTTTTAGACAAACCAGGGGATTTAGCAGGATTACTAACTAATCTAGAAGAACGCGATGTGTTATTTATTGATGAAATACATCGATTAAGTCCTATTGTAGAGGAGTATTTGTATTCAGCAATGGAGGATTACAAAATTGATATTATGATTGAAACAGGACCAAACGCAAGAACGGTTCAAATCAATTTGAATCCGTTTACATTAGTTGGTGCGACTACCCGATCAGGATTATTAACAGCACCTATGCGTGCACGTTTTGGTATACAAAGTAGATTGCAATATTATAAAACCGATTTACTAACCACCATAGTACAACGAAGTGCTAATATTTTAGGAGTACCTATTTCTATGGAGGCAGCCATTGAAATTGCAGGAAGAAGTAGAGGGACACCTCGTATTGCAAACGCTTTATTACGTCGTGTTCGAGATTTTGCTCAAATAAAAGGCAACGGTTCTATAGATATTAAAATCGCAAAATATGCTTTAGAGGCTTTAAATGTTGATGCTCATGGATTGGATGAAATGGATAATAAAATTTTATTAACCATTATTGAAAAATTTAAGGGCGGACCTGTTGGTATTTCTACAATTGCCACTGCGGTAAGTGAAAGTGCTGAAACCATTGAGGAAGTTTATGAACCTTTTTTAATACAACAAGGTTTTATTATGCGAACACCTCGTGGTAGAGAAGTTACCGAACAAGCGTATAGACATTTAGGAAAAGTAAAAGGACCAACTCAAGGTGGTTTGTTTTGATAAATAATAAAACTAAATACACTAAACTTATTAAAACCGAAGCCAAACGCCTCGGTTTTTTATCTTGCGGTATAAGTAAAGCAACTTTTTTAGAAGAAGAAGCACCACGATTAGAAAAATGGTTGAAAAATAATATGCATGGTGAGATGCATTATATGGAAAACCATTTTGATAAGCGTTTAGATCCTACAAAACTGGTTGAAGGTTCTAAAAGTGTTATTTCGTTATTACTTAATTATTATCCAGAAGAAAAACAGAATGAATCGAGTTTCAAGCTTTCAAAATACGCTTACGGAACCGATTATCATTTTGTAATAAAAGATAAATTAAAATCACTTTTAAATTTTATTCAAGAAGAAATTGGCGCTGTTCATGGACGTGCCTTCGTAGATTCGGCACCTGTATTAGATAAAGCATGGGCAGCCAAAAGTGGTTTAGGTTGGATTGGAAAACATAGTAATTTATTAACCCAACAAGTGGGGTCTTTCTATTTTATTGCTGAACTCATTATCGATTTAGATTTAGAATACGATTCGGCAACAACAGACCATTGTGGAACCTGTACTGCATGCATTGATGCTTGCCCTACAGAGGCTATTACAGAACCTTATGTTGTAGATGGGAGTAAATGTATTTCATATTTTACTATTGAATTAAAAGATAATATTCCAACAGAATTTAAAGGAAAGTTTGACGATTGGATGTTTGGTTGTGATGTATGTCAAGATGTATGTCCATGGAATCGGTTTTCAAAAGCACATAACGAACCGTTGTTTAATCCGCATCCCGAATTACTGTCAATGACTAAAAAAGACTGGGAAGAGATTACTCAAGATGTGTTTAGTAAGATTTTTCAAAAATCGGCTGTTAAGCGTACTAAGTTTTCAGGATTAAAACGAAATATCGATTTCTTGAAATAACACTATTTTTTATTCTTTTGTTGACTCCCTTTTTACCAAAGCGGTTTCTAGGGTAATAGTTTTTGGTGTTTTAGGTTTCTTGTTTTTAATGGCTTTAATTTCTTTGTAAAGCTGTTTAAAAGCAGTTTTTCCCATTTGGTAACCCGGTTGGTCTATAGTTGTAAGGGTTGGAGAGATAACTGACGACATAAACCAATTACTAAATCCAACAATACTTATCTCTTCAGGAATTTTAATACCTTGTTTGTTAAACTCATTAAGAGCGCCAATAGCTACTAAATCGGTATTTATAAAAATACCATCAACATCACTATGATCTTTTAATAGTTGTTGTGCACTTTTTTTACCCTCTTCAAAACTCATATCGCCGCATTCACATATATAGACTAATGAAGGGTCGTATGGCATATTATTATCTAATAACGCTTTTTTATACCCGAGAAATCTATCAATAGAGTTTTGAGGTAGAAGCGGACCTCTAAAATGAGCAATGCGTTTACAACCTGTATCAATTAAATGCTGGGTAGCATCATATGCTGCTTTTCGGTCATCTATAATAATTTTTGAACACTTTACAATTTTTGCAATTTTGTCGAACATGACCATAGGCTTATTTAGAGCAAGTACTTCATTTAAATGATTAAAATTTGCAGTGCCATTTGCTATTGAAATTAAAATGCCATCTACGCGCTGACTTAACAACAAATCAATTTGTTTCTTTTCGAGTTCATAAGATTCATTTGATTGTAGAATAATAACCAAATAACCTTTTTTCTCTGCTTGAGCAACAATACCTTTAATAACACTCGAGAAAAAATGGTGAACAATTACAGGAATTATTAATCCAATAGTTTTAGATTCCTTAGTTCTTAAATTAACTGCAAAGGCGTTGGGTTTGTAGTTTAGAGTTTTTGCTAATTCTTTTACTAGTCCTTTTGTTTTTTTACTAACATCAGGATAGTCTTTTAATGCTTTTGAAACAGTTGTTACTGAAATGTTTAAATGCTCTGCAATTTGTTTTAATGTTACTGGTTTCATGTTTTTATAATTATTGTTTTTTTATAGGTCACATGTAATATTCATTTAGTCATTTTCTTGGCTACCGAAAATTTAGTTATGAATGTTTCATAAAAAAACATCAATTTCTTAATGCTAAATATAATGAAAATATCAAAAACGAAAACGTTTTCGTTGATTTCGAAAACGTTTTCGTTGCGAAAATTGTATTTTTAGTATAGTGTAAATGTAAATTGCATAAGAATTAAACTATATAATTATTAAATAACTAAAATTTAAGACAAAATGAATTCAACTAAAACTAAATGGAGTGTTTTGCTTCTAATGTTATTTTCAGTATCGTCAATTTTTGCACAATCAACGATTTCTGGAACAGTTAATGATCAATATGGCGTGCCACTTGGTGGTGTAAACGTTATACTGGATGGAACAACTAAGGGTTCAGTAACCGATTTTGATGGAAACTACACCATTGCTAATGTAGAAGATGGAACTTACACGTTAACAGCTACCTTTATAGGTTACAAAACTTTTGCAAAAAGTATTGAAGCTCAAGGCGGAGATATTACAGTGAGTTTTTCAATGGATGAAGATGCAGCGTCTTTAGACGAGATTGTTGTAACTGGGGTTGTAAATCCAAAATCTAAATTAGAATCGAGTGTATCGGTTTCTACTATGGATGTTAAACTTATTGAGCAAGCTTCTCCAAGAAGTGCAGGTGAGCTGTTTAGAAACATACCAGGTATTCGTGCAGAATCTTCTGGTGGTGAGGGTAATGCAAATTTTAACGTACGTGGTGTGCCAATTTCTTCTGGAGGGTCGAGATACTTTCAAATTCAAGAAGATGGTTTGCCATTAAACTTATTTGGTGATACCTCTTTTGGAAATGCTGACAACTTTTTAAGAATTGATTCTAATATTGGTAGAGTTGAAGCTATTAGAGGTGGTTCTGCATCTACGCAAACATCTAATGGACCAGCAGGTATCATTAACATGATTAGTAAAACAGGTGCTACAGAAGGCGGTTCATTTGGAACAACTTTCGGATTGGATTACCAAACGAGTCGATTAGATTTTGAATATGGTGCACCGATAGGCGAAGGTTTATCATATCATATTGGTGGATTTATGAGAAGTGGAGAAGGGCCAAGAGAAATAGGTTACCAAGGTAATAAAGGTGGACAATTTAAAGCGAATCTTACAAAAAGATTTGAAAGCGGATATGTACGTGTTTATGCAAAGTTTTTAAACGATAAATCGGTAATGTATTTACCAATGCCTATGTTATTAGAAGGTGATAATGCAAACCCAACATTTTCTAACCTTCCAGGGTTCGATATTACTAATGATGCCGTACAATCTGCGTATTTACAACAAAGTGCTGGAACGAACCCTTTTGATGGTGGTGGTAGACATGTAAATGATGTTAGAAATGGAAATAATCCTATCTCTAAAGCTTTAGGTGCTGAGTTGTCTTTTGATTTAGGTGATGGATGGAAATTAGCAGCTAAAGGAAGATATTCTAACAATAGTGGCGAATGGGTTGCACCATTTACAGCAGCTGTTGGTACGGTTTCAGAAATTGATGCTACTGCTAGAGCAGCAGCTGGTGCAGGTTCTGAGCCATTAGTTTATGCTGATGGAGATAGAGAAGCTTTCAACCCATCAAATGGATTAGCTCAAATTATACACATGTTCGATGTAACTGTTGATGATTTAAGTAACTTTTTTGGAGATGTAAAAATATCTAAGAAATTAAGTGATAATGTTGGTGTAACGGCTGGTTTATTTACAGCAACTCAAAATACTAAAATTGGATGGCAATGGAATTCTTTCCTTTCTGAAGTTAAAGGAGGCGGTCAAGCTAGATTAGCAGATTTTGATGGTTTTTCAAGAAATGGTCAATATTCTTATGGGACGCCAGTTTGGGGTAACTGTTGCCAACGTAAATACAATACAGTACATAATGTAAATTCTCCGTATGTTGGTGTTGATGCAGATATTACTGATAAATTAAATTTTGATGGTAGTGTGCGTTTTGAAAACGTTAAAGTGAATGGTAACATACAAGGAGGTCCAACAAGTCAGGGAGCATATGATTATGATGGTGACGGTGTAATACAAGATATTGAGCAATCTGTTCCTGTTATTGCCGGTAATGCGGGTCAAATTGTTAATGATGATTATAACTTTGTGTCGTATTCTGCAGGTCTTAATTATAAGTTAGATGCAGGTGCAGCCATTTTTGCAAGATATAGTTCTGGTGCTTCTGGTAGAGCAGCCGATAGAAATTCTTATGGAACAGATGGTAAAGCAGATGTACAATATGATGAAGTGTCTCAATTAGAAGTTGGTTACAAGAAAAGATTAAAAAATGGTGTGCTTAACTTAACAGGGTTTATGAGTAACACTGATGAAGGCTTAAGTAATGAGTTAAATAGAACTGTTGGAAATCCATTTAAAGCTTTAGGTTTAGAAGTAGAAACTGCTATGGCATTTGGAGATAACTTCTCTGTTAATGGGTCTTTTACTTGGACAAAAGCAGAAATTGATGGTGGTGCAAATAAAGGAAATACTCCAAGAAGACAAGCAGATTTAGTTTACAACGTATCACCATCTTATAGTTTTGGTGAAAACAGTCAGCATAGTGTAGCTTTAAGTATGCTAGGCACTACTAAATCGTATGCTCAAGATGATAATGCATTAGTAATGCCAGCATATGCATATTTTAATTTGATAGGTAGAGTTGGTTTAACAGAAGGTCTTTCTGTAGTGTTAAGTATGAATAATATTTTTGATACTGTTGGTATTACAGAAGTTGAAGGTAACGGGGATGGAGCTTTTGGAACAAATCGTTTAGTAAGAGCTAGGTCTATTAGTGGTAGTTCTTCTACAATTTCTTTACAATATAAATTTTAGAAAATTGATTAATAGCAAAGAGTTTGTTTGATTTTTTAAGTGATTAGTAATTAGGGTTGATGAAATCTCTCACTAAATATCAGCCCTTTTTATTAATCTTCAATTTGAATTTTCTAATTTAAACATTTGAAACATCTCTGGTTATAAAGGTGTTATAGTCGACAATTAAAAAAAACAATAAATATAAACACATGAAATATTTAGTATTAGTACTTGTTTTTTTGGTTTCTTTAGGAAGTAGCTCTCAAGATTTAAATAATGCTATTAAATTTGATAAACAAGATAAAATAATAGTTTATGGTAGCGATACCTGTCATTATTGTATTGATACTAAAGCTTATTTAAAAGAAAGAAAAATAGATTTCACGTATTACGATGTAGATGTAAATTTAGAAAAGCAAAGAGAAATGCTAATAAAATTACAAAAGGCAGGGTTTTCAGTTGATAATTTGTCTTTGCCAGTTGTCGATTTACATGGAAAACTTATAATGAATGGGACTGATTTTGAAGGATTTCTAAAAAAATTAATCATTAATAAAAAGTAAAGATGAAAATAACTAAACCAAACTTATCCTTTTGGCAGATCTTTAATATGAATGTTGGGTTCTTAGGGATTCAGTTCAGTTTCGGTTTACAGCAAACAGCTGTTAATCCTATATTTTCATTTTTAGGAGCACATCATGAAGATTTACCATTATTAAACCTTGCAGGTCCTGTAACAGGTTTAATCATTCAGCCTATAATAGGTGCGATTTCCGATAAAACGTGGTCGCCACGTTGGGGGAGACGTAAACCCTTTTTTTAATAGGAGCTATAATAGGTAGTTTGTGTTTGTTTGCTTTTCCATTTAGTTCTGCGCTTTGGTTTGCTGTTGGTTTATTATGGATTCTTGATGTTGGTAATAATATGGCAATGGAACCTTATCGTGCTTTTGTGGGTGATAAATTACCAAATAAACAATTAAGTTTTGGTTATCAAATGCAAAGTTTGTTTGTTGGTGCAGGTATTGTTTTGGCTAATGCTTCTATTTTTCTTTTTCAAGATTGGTTTGGTGGTGCAGAAACCATATCAGAAACTGTAAAGGAAATTCCTAAATGGTTGTATTATTCATTTTTTATTGGAGCAATATTATCGGTTTCAACCATTTTGTGGTCGGTTTTAAAAACACCCGAAATCCCACCTTCTAATGAGGAATTAGAAGAAATTAATAAACATAATGCTTTATCTCTTTTAGAGCGTATAAAAACGCCATTTAACGAAATTATTAATGCCATAAAGGATATGTCTAAATTTATGTGGATACTATCTGGAGTCTATTTATTTCAATGGTATGCTTTATTTGTGTATTGGCAGTTTATTGCGCCTATGTTTAAAGAAAGTATGGGTTTTAATAGCTCTGAAGCTTTAAGTCAGGCGGCAAAGATGAATACTACTTATAATCTTTCAACTATTGTTTTTGCCTTAGCTTTAGTGCCATTAGCGTTAAAATTTGGAGGTAAAAAAGTATACGTAATAAGCTTGTTTTTAACAGGAATTGCGATGCTCTCTATTCCATATATTCAAGATCCCCTTTTAGTTGTTTTACCTATGATTTTATTTGGAATAGGTTGGGCGGCAATGATGGGTATACCATATTCAATGGTTTCTAGAATTGTCCCTCAGAAAAGACGAGGTGTTTATATGGGGATTTTAAATATGATGATTGTTATTCCCATGGGGATTCAAACCATAACT
Source organism: Flavobacteriaceae bacterium HL-DH10 (assembly GCA_031826515.1). Classification (NCBI taxonomy): domain Bacteria; kingdom Pseudomonadati; phylum Bacteroidota; class Flavobacteriia; order Flavobacteriales; family Flavobacteriaceae; genus Thalassobellus; species Thalassobellus suaedae. Next base: position 2,012,372 of record CP134536.1, read on the forward strand.
TTTGGTCCAATAGTAAAAAACTTATTGAATAATAGTGCTGTTAATGCCATATTATTTGGAGGTGTATTTTTTATTATAGCTGGTGTCCTAGCGTTACGTTTAAAGGAACCTAAAGTTGATGCAGAGAGCGGAGAAATAATAATTCCAGGTGGTGGTGGACACTAACCTTTCTTTTTAAAGAGTATAATAAAACGTAAATGAATTTTGAAAAATAATATAAAAAATATAGATATTTTATGTGTTGGTGAAGTACTTGTTGATTTCATCGGACATCAATCGGGCGTTCAAATTAACAACACAAGAGATTACCACAGGTATTTAGGTGGCTCTCCAACAAATGTGGCTATGAATTCAGCTAGATTAGGATTGAAATCCGTTTTGGTTGCTACAGTTGGTAAAGATGGTTTTGGAGAATATATATTTGAAAGACTTGGTGAAGTAGGCGTGAATTCTAATTTTATTAAGCAAGTTGATAATCATCCTACAAGCGTCATTTTTGTTTCAAGAACAGATAGTACTCCAGATTTTATTCCTTTTCGTGAAGCAGATTATTGTATTACTGAAGATCAAATTTCAAAAGAAACATTATTAAATACCAATATTTATCATACAACATGTTTTGCTTTAAGTAAAAATCCTGCACAAGAAACCATTTTAAAAAAAGCAGAAGAGGCATTTAATTTAGGTTGTAAATTAAGTATTGATGTAAATTATGCTAAAAAATTATGGGAAAGTCAGGAACAAGCGCTTCAAGTAATTAAAGCGTATTGCAAGTTTAATCCTTTAGTTAAAATAAGTGAAGATGATATGCTTAGACTTTTTGAGCAAAAATTACCTCATGAAGATATATTTAATTTTTTCCATTCTGAAGGCGTAGAAACAGTTTGTTTAACTCTAGGAAGCAAAGGTGTTAAATTATCTCAAAAAGGGAAAGAAGTTATTCAATTACCAGCCATACAAATAGATGTAGTTCAGGACGCCACTGGAGCAGGCGATGCTTTTTGGTCAGGCTTTTTATTTGCTTATATAAAAGAAAAACCTATTGAAAAGTGTTTAGAAGTGGCTTTACAATTAGCAGCATTAAAACTTCAAAATGTAGGTAGATTACCAGATAACATTAATATTTTATCAGAACTTCTGTAAAAACTGAAATCATGTCGAAAGTTAATAAAATTACTAATGGGGTAATGCTAAATGCTTACCCAGATAGCATAGGCAAAAACTTAAGTGATACCGTATCTATGTTGCAAATGCCAGAATTTAAAGATGCTTTTTCTTTATTTTATGTGTTGCCAACTTTTTTTAATAGCGATTTAGATAGAGGGTTTTCAGTTATAGATTATAACTTAAATAAAGATCTGGTTTCAGAAACAGATTTAAAAGCTTTAGAGAAACTAAATATTCAATTAAAATTTGATATTGTTTTAAATCATTTATCAGTGGCATCTCCACAGTTTAAGGATTTATTAAAACACGGAGATCAATCAAAATACAAAGACTTTTTTATTAATTGGAACGAATTTTGGAAAGGTAACGGCGTTTTAGGAGTAGATGGTGTTATAGTGCCTAATGAAGAATTTCTTAGTAAGTTGTTTATGAGGAAATCGGGTTTACCTATTTTAAAAGTGCGTTTTCCTGATGGTACAGAAAAGCCTTACTGGAATACGTTTTATCAGCAAATAACCTATAATAAAATTACGGATTCCGATTTAAAAAGTATTAAGGAATTATCTACCAATCAAGCATCCTTAATTTGCGAAAAAGTAAATAATGCTATTGACAGAAACGAAGATTTTAATAACATTAATTTTGAAGATAGCAATAAGTTTAAAGAAGCTGTTTTATCTATAATAGAGCAAAATCGTTCTTATTTAGGTCAAATGGATGTGAATGCTAAATCGCCATTAGTTTGGGATTTTTATGAAGAAACCTTAAAAAAAGTTAGTGGTTTTGGTTGTTCTATATTAAGATTAGATGCTTTTGCTTATTTACATAAGGAAATTGGGCAGACAAACTTTTTTAATAAGCCGGGGACTTGGGATTATTTAGAACGGATTAATCAAATTGCACAAAAAAATGATTTAACACTTTTACCTGAAATTCATGCAGAATACGGATTGCATTTGCATGATGAGGTAGCAAATAAAGGGTATCAAATTTATGATTTTTTCTTGCCCGGATTAACAATACATACTATTGAAAATAGTTCAAATAGAGCGTTATTAACTTGGGCAAAAGAAATTATTAGTAAAGGTTACAAAACAGTAAATATGTTGGGTTGCCATGATGGAATACCAGTGTTAGATTTAAAGGGTAAAGAAGTTAAAGGCGTATATAATAAGGGCTTGTTGGAAGATGATGAAATTGAAGCTGTCATGAATAAAATCATGGAGCGTGGTGGTCGTGTAAAAAATCTTTACGATCCATCAGGGAATAAGATTTCTTATTACCAAGTTAATGCTACTTTTTTTAGCGCTTTAGGTGAAAGTGAGAAAAAACTTTTATTAGCTAGAGCTATTCAAATGTTTATGCCTGGAATCCCTCAGGTATGGTATTTAGATATTTTTGCAGGAGAGAACGATTATGAAGCAGCCGATAAAGGAGGAAGTGCAGGTCATAAAGAAATTAACCGTACAAATTTAACTATGCAAGAGATAGAAGATGGTCTTAAAAAGAATATAGTTAAAAATCAACTAGAAATCATCCGATTACGGAACACTTCTAAAGCGTTTTCAGGAACTGTAATAATAAATGATACACCAGATAACGAATTAGATATCAGATGGGAGAATGGTGTTGATTTTGCGCAACTTAAAGCAAATCTTCAAACGCATATGTTTACAATTACGTATTCAGAAAATAAAATATCAAAAATATCCAAGTTTTAATATCATATTGTTTGAATTTACTAGATGTTTCTGGTTAATATTTAATGAGTTTTAGTTAATAAAGTACCCTTAAAAATTCAAAATTTACACAGTTTTCCTTGAGTAGGATTGCTATATTTGCTAGATGTAATTTTTAATAATTATTTCTAATGAGCAAAGAAAGTAAACGTAGTGATGCTTTATTATATCACGAATTACCAACACCAGGTAAAATACAAGTAGTTCCAACAAAAAAATACGCAACCCAAAGAGATCTTTCCTTGGCATATTCACCTGGGGTAGCTGAGCCTTGTTTAGAGATAGAAAAAGACAAAGATAACGCTTATAGGTATACAGCAAAAGGGAACCTTGTTGCAGTAATATCTAATGGAACAGCGGTTTTAGGTTTAGGGAATATTGGTCCTGAAGCATCAAAACCTGTTATGGAAGGTAAAGGTTTACTATTTAAAATTTTTGCAGATATAGATGTTTTTGATATTGAAGTTGATACCGAAAATATTGATGAATTTATTGCCACAGTAAAAAATATAGCTCCCACTTTTGGAGGTATTAATCTTGAAGATATTAAAGCTCCTGAAGCTTTTGAAATTGAAAGACGATTAAAAGAAGAGCTTGACATTCCTGTGATGCATGATGATCAACACGGTACAGCCATTATTTCGGCAGCAGCGTTAATTAATGCTTTAGAAATAGCAGGAAAGAAAATTGAAGAAGTACAAATAGTTATAAGTGGCGCTGGAGCCGCTGCCATTTCATGTTCACGTTTATACCAAGCTTTTGGTGCTAAACGAGAAAATATGGTCATGCTAGATAGTAAGGGTGTTATTAGAAACGATAGAGGCAATTTAACATCTGAAAAAACAGAGTATGCTACACATAGGAAGATAGATACGCTTGACGAAGCCATGCAAGATGCTGATGTGTTTATTGGTTTGTCAATGGCCGATATTGTGTCTCCAGAGATGTTGTTGTCTATGGCGAATAATCCTATTGTATTTGCTATGGCAAATCCAAATCCAGAAGTGAAATATGATGTCGCTATAGCAACACGTAAAGACATTATTATGGCTACGGGTAGAAGTGATCATCCTAACCAAGTAAATAATGTTTTAGGATTTCCATTTATATTTAGAGGCGCTTTAGATGTAAGAGCTACAAAAATTAATGAAGCTATGAAAATGGCTGCTGTAGAGGCTTTAGCGCGTTTAGCTAAAGAGCCAGTACCAGAACAAGTTAATATAGCTTACGGAGAAACTAGATTAGCTTTTGGTAAAGATTATATCATTCCAAAACCAACAGATCCAAGATTAATTGCCGAAGTACCACCTGCAGTTGCCAAAGCAGCTATGGAAAGTGGTGTTGCAAAAAAGCCTATTACAGATTGGGATGCATATAAAGATAAATTAAGAGAGCGTTTAGGTTCAGACAACAAAATGGTAAGATTGCTGCTTAGTAGAGCAAAATTAGACCCTAAGCGTGTTGTTTTTGCAGAAGCCGATCAATTAGCTGTTATAAAAGCAGCTCAAATAGTATATGAAGAAGGTGTTGCCGTTCCTATTTTATTAGGTAGAAAGAAAACGATAAAAAATTTAATGGCAGAAATTGATTTTGATGCCGATATACTTATTATAGATCCTAAGACAGAGGAAGAAAAAGATAGAAAAGATAAGTATGCCAAAGTATATTGGGAACAACGTAAGCGTAGAGGTGTAACACTTTATGCTGCACAACGCTTAATGAGAGAGCGTAACTATTTTGCAGCTATGATGGTTAATGAAGGTGATGCTGATGCTTTAATTTCTGGGTATTCGCGTAACTATCCTTCGGTTGTAAAGCCTATGTTAGAACTTATTGGAATGGCTAAAGGTGCTAATAGAATAGCAACAACCAATGTAATGATGACCAAAAGAGGTCCGTTATTTTTAAGTGATACGTCTATAAATATCAACCCAAGTTCTAGTGAGTTAATAAAAATTGCCAGAATGACTTCTCAAGTTGTAAAAATGTTTGGAATGAATCCAGTCATGGCAATGATTTCGTATTCAAATTTTGGGTCTTCAAAAAATATTGAAGCATCCAAAGTGAGAGATGCTGTAGCCTATTTACATCGTCGTTATCCAGATATGATTGTAGATGGCGAGTTGCAAACAGATTTTGCTTTAAATGCAAACATGCTAAAAGAGAAATTTCCGTTTTCAAAATTAGTTGGAAAAAAAGTAAATACGCTTATTTTTCCAAATTTAGATTCAGCGAATATTACTTATAAATTATTAAAAGAATTAAACGAAGCAGAGTCTATTGGACCAATTATGATGGGTATGCGTAAGCCAGTTCATATTCTTCAATTAGGTGCTAGTGTAGATGAGATTGTAAACATGACTGCAATAGCAGTAATTGATGCCCAACAGAAAGAACAATTAGAGTTAGAAAAGGTTGACGCTAAATAATTTAGTGAAAATAATTTTATTACATTTGAAACATTAACTGAAAGCGCTAAATGATAACACATATTCAAGGGAAACTTGTTGAAAAAAATCCAACACATGTTGTTATTGATTGTAATGGAGTAGGGTATATGTTAAATATTTCATTACATACATTTTCTCAAATATCAGATATCGAACAACTTAAGTTATATGCTCATTTGCAAGTAAAAGAAGACTCGCATACACTTTATGGGTTTTCATCATTAGCAGAGCGAGAAATTTTTAGATTGTTAATCTCTGTAAGTGGTATTGGGGCTAGTATAGCTCGTACTATGTTGTCGTCACTAACACCAAAACAAGTTAGAGAAGGTATTGCTACTAGTGATGTTGCTTTAATTCAGTCTATAAAAGGTATAGGCGCTAAAACTGCACAGCGTGTTATTTTAGATTTAAAAGACAAAATTTTAAAGATTTATGATATTGATGAAGTTTCTGTGTCTAAAGACAATACCAATAAAAATGAAGCGTTATCTGCTTTAGAAGTGCTTGGGTTTGTTAGAAAACAGGCAGAACGTGTCGTTGATAAAATTGTTATAGCACAACCAGAAGCGACCGTAGAAACTATAATTAAGCAAGCTTTAAAAAATTTATAATAGATTTTGAGCATAACTAACCTTATTTTTTATAAATCAAATAAAAAATGTCAACAAAAGCGCAGTCATAGTGCTTTTTTGATTTTTGCATTATTCTTTTCTTTAGTAGGGTGGTCGCAGCAACTGGTGGTTCAAGACTCCGTTAAAACGGGTTTTGACTTGGGTACAATTAAAACACCAAAACCAAATAGTGTAGAATCTAAATATACTTATGATCCTACAACCAATCGCTATATTTATACCGAAAAAATTGGAAGTTTTAATATTAATTATCCAATAATATTAACTCCTGAAGAGTATTATGATTTAGTTGCTAAGGAAAGTTTAAAAGCTTATTACAAAGAAAAAACAGATGCTTTTGATGGTAAAAAAGATGGTGCAGAAGATGGTCAAAAAAATCTATTGCCAGAATTTTATGTTGAATCAGATTTTTTCGAGAGTATTTTTGGAAGTAATACCATAGAAGTTATTCCTCAAGGATCTGTAGAAATGGATTTAGGGGTTTTATTTTCAAAACAAGACAACCCATCATTTTCTCCTAGAAACCGAAGTAATTTCACCTTTGATTTCGATCAAAGAATCAGTTTAAGTCTTTTAGGTAAAGTGGGAACAAGATTGCAAGTAAATGCTAATTATGATACACAATCTACTTTCGATTTTCAAAACCTTATCAAATTAGAATATACACCAACAGAAGATGACATCATACAAAAAATTGAAGTTGGTAATGTAAGTATGCCTTTAAACAGCTCGTTAATTACGGGGGCTCAGAGTTTATTTGGAGTAAAAGCGCAATTACAATTTGGTAAAACTACAGTTACAGGGGTGTTTTCTGAACAAAAATCTCAAGCAAATACAGTCGTTTCTCAAGGTGGTGGCACCTTAGAAGAATTTGATTTGTTTATTAGAGATTATGATGAAAACAGACACTTCTTCTTAGCGCAATACTTTAGAGATACTTATGATAAAACCTTATCTACGTACCCTTATTTTAACAATGGAGGTTTGCAAATAACCAGACTTGAAGTTTGGATGACCAATAGGAGTAATAGAACAGATAATGTTAGAAACATTATAGCTCTTCAAGATTTAGGAGAGTCTTTTTATGACTCTACAAATCCTGATAATGATAATTTATTATTAGATCCTATTCCAAATGGGTTTATCAACACAACTAGTGCTTTCCCAGATAATAAGAATAATGATTTTGATCCAACTTCAATTGGGTCGGGGTCTATTTTAACAGACCAAATAAGAGATGTTGCAACAGCACAACAAGGGTTTGGTTCTTTATCTTCTGTTGTTAGAGAAGGATCAGATTATAATAAAATAGAAAATGCTAGAAAATTAATTAACGGACAAGAATATACATTTAATAAAGAATTAGGTTATATCTCGTTAAATCAGCGTTTAAATAATGATGAAATTTTAGCAGTAGCGTTTCAATTTACGGTTGGTGGTAAAGTGTATCAAGTCGGTGAATTTGCTAATGATGGTGTAGATGCAACTAATGTAACAACTAATGGCTCTGGTCAGGTAACAAATGTTGTTAACTCTAATTTAGTATTAAAGTTGTTAAAAAGTAGTATCACAAATGTGAATCAGCCTGTTTGGGACTTAATGATGAAAAATATTTATGATACGGGTGCTTATAATTTAAGTTCAGATGATTTTAAGCTTAATATCTTTTATAATGAAGCTTCACCATTAAACTTTATTTCTCCAGTTGGCACCACAGAGTTTCCAACTCCAGCAACAAATGAAGATCCTTTAAATGAAACGCCTTTATTAAGAGTTTTTAATTTAGATAAACTGAATTTTAATAATGATCCGCAATCAAAAGGTGATGGTTTTTTTGATTATGTTCCAGGAATAACAGTCATTCCGCAAGCTGGAAAAATAATTTTCCCAAGCGCAGAACCTTTTGGAGAATTTCTGTTTAATAAACTAGCGCTTAATGCTAGTGAGGATTATTCAGATCCTACTAGTTATAACGAAAACCAAGCAAAGTATGTTTATGATGTACTTTATAGTAGTACAAAAGCGGCAGCTTTAGAAGAGGTTGAAAAAAATAAATTCAAATTAAAAGGACGTTATAAATCTTCTGGAAGTAATGGTATTCCAATAGGTAGTTTTAATGTGCCACGTGGTTCGGTAAGAGTAACTGCTGGAGGTCGTGTATTGGTTGAAGGTATCGATTATACGGTTAATTACACAGCAGGAACCGTTCAAATTTTAGACGAAGCTTTAAAAGCGTCAAATACACCTATTGAAGTATCTACAGAGAATAATGCTGTTTTCGGGCAACAAACTAGACGTTTTACAGGTATTAATGTAGAACACAAGTTTAACGAAAACTTTGTATTAGGTGGAACACTTTTAAACCTTAACGAGCGACCTATAACACAAAAGGCAAACTATGGTACTGAACCTATAAATAATACTATTTTTGGTTTTAATGGAAACTATGCTACCAAAGTGCCTTTTTTAACACGATTAGCAAATAAATTGCCTAATATAGATACCGATGCAGAATCTAATTTTTCACTTAGAGGAGAATTTGCATATTTAGCACCTGGATCACCAAAAGGAACCAATCTTAATGGAGAAGCAACTTCTTATGTTGATGATTTTGAAGGTTCTCAAAACGGGATTGATTTAAGGTCGCAACTATCATGGTTTTTATCAAGTAGACCATCAGATTTAGATGGAGATGGATTAGACGATAATAGTACTGGTGTAGAAAGTGGATATGGTAGAGCACTTTTAAACTGGTATACTATTGATCCTATTTTTTATAGTAGCCGCCGTCCTAATGAAATAACTGATGAAGATATGTCTAGTTTATACACGAGCCGTGTATTTATTAATGAGTTATTTCCAGACAGAGATTTAGTGCAAGGACAAAATTCGGTACTTTTTACTTTAGATTTAGCGTATTACCCACAAGAACGAGGGCCTTATAATTTTGACACGACAACATTAGATGGTATAAGCCCTACTGAAGCTAGAGCTAACTGGGCAGGTATAACACGCCAATTAACATCTACAGATTTTGAACAACAAAATGTTGAGTATATAGATTTTTGGTTACAAGATCCTTTTCAAGAATCTCAAACAAACTCAGGAGGAAAACTTGTTTTTAATTTAGGTAATATTTCAGAGGATATTGTTAAAGATGGCAGAAAATTATATGAAAATGGTTTGCCAGAAGACGGTAATGTTAGTTTGTTACCAACTACAGATTATGGTACTGTAGTACCACAAAATCAATCTTTAGTTTATGCATTTGATACCACAGGGGAAGAGCGTAATAATCAAGATGTAGGTTATGATGGTTATAATGATGAAGATGAATTACTAAAATTTGGAACTAGCTTTGGAGACGACCCTTCAAACGATAATTATGCTTACTTTTTAAATACTGAAGGTGATATATTTGAGCGCTATAAAAAGTACAATGGTGTAGAAGGTAATACACCTGATACATTTAGTAATACGGATAGAGGAGCAAATACCCAACCAGATGTTGAAGATATTAATCGTGATAATACCATGAATACGATTGATAGTTATTTTGAATATGAATTAGACCTTACAAGACAAAATTTACCAGAATCTCAAGCCGATTTTGATAATATTCCCAATAGTAATCCATTAAAAGAATTTTTAAGAGATTTCAAGCAAACAAAGCGTCAACTTCCTAATGGGGAAAATACAGATGTAAGATGGTACCAATTTAGAATTCCTGTACAGGGCGCTCATGCTAAACCTGTTGGAGGGATAAGCGATTTAAGATCGGTGCGTTTTGCTCGTATTTTTTTAAAGGAGTTTACAGAGCCTACAATTTTTCGTTTTGGAACTTTAGATTTGGTAAGAAGCGATTGGAGACGTTACACACAAGCTTTAGATAAAAATGATCCAACTCCTGACGATCCTCAAACTGATTTCTCAGTAGGTGTTATAGGAACGCTGGAAAATGAAGGAAGTTACAAGAGGCCTCCAGGAATTGAGCCAGAAGAATTATTTAATAATAATACGGTTATACAACAAAATGAACAATCATTAGTCGTAAAGGTCTGTAATTTAGAGAGCGAAGATTCTAAGGCTGTTTATAAAAACATAAGTGTTGATATGCGTCAATTTAAACGTATGAGAATGTTTATGCATGCTGAAGATAATGAATCTGGAACAGTATTAGAAAATAATGATCTAGTTGGTTTTATAAGAATGGGTAACGACCTTACCGAAAATTATTATCAAATAGAAATCCCATTAGAAGTTTCAACGTCAACATCAAGAGCAGGTTTGTGGCCTGAAGTCAATGAAATTAATTTGCCAATAGAAATTCTAGGAAAAATTAAAGCACAAGGGATTTCAGATATGACTTTGAGTAATGAAGATGCAACATTTTATGATGTTGTAAATGACGATATTGTATTAGCTACAGATCCATTTACCGGATATGTTACAGGACAGCATCGCGTTGGGATTAAAGGAAATCCAAATTTTGGAGATATAAGAACTTTAATGGTTGGTGTTAAAAACGTAACTGATAGAGATGATCTTTGTGCAGAAATTTGGTATAACGAACTACGTTTATCCGATATGGATAACGAAGGTGGTTGGGCAGCAGTAGTAAGTATGGATACTAACATTGCCGACTTTATGAATATTAGTGCTACTGGAAGTCAAAGCACATCGGGTTTTGGTTCTATAGAACAAGGTCCAAGTCAGCGTAGTTTAGAAGATGTTAAGCAATATGATGTTGTTACTAATATAAACGTTGGACAATTGTTGCCAAAAAAATGGGGTATTCAAGTCCCATTTAATTACGGGCAAAGTGAAGAACTTATTACCCCTAAATACGATCAGTATTATAAAGATTTAACCTTAGAATCTAGACTAGATGTTGCTGATACAAATGCTGAAAGGGAACAGGTAAAACAAAATTCTGAAGATTATACTAGACGTCAGAGTATCAATTTCATTGGTGTTAGAAAAACAAGAACCACCGATGCAAAACCACGTTTTTACGATGTAGAAAATGTAACGTTTAATTATTCATATAATAAAGTGGAGCATCGAGATTTTGAAATTGAAAATTCGATAAATAAAACATTACGATTAGGAGCCAATTATGCTTTTAATTTTAATCCTTTAAAAGTAGAACCCTTTAAAAAGAACGATTCCTTATTTACAGGAAAATATTGGAAGATTTTAAAGGATTTTAATTTTAATTTATTGCCAGCAAGCTTTACAGTTAATACAGATTTAAAAAGACAATTCAATCGTCAGAAATTTAGAGAAATTGATTTAGGTCAAGGTAATATTGGTATTGAAGAATTATTTAGAAGAAATTACACGTTCGATTTTCAATATGGGGTTAATTACAATTTAACCGATGCATTACAGTTTAATTTTACAGCATCTAATAATAACATAGTTAGAAATTATTATAAGGATAATGATTTAATAAGAGGTGAGCAAGATGAAACTTTAGACGTATGGGACGGACTTCTAGATTTTGGTGATCCAAACCGACAATCTCAAGATTTAGGAATTACTTATAAGTTACCAATTAATAAAATACCAACATTTAGTTTTATAGATGCAACCTATCAATATAGTGGTAATTTTCAATGGCAAAAAGGCTCAGACTTGTATGGGAATTTAGAACTTACATATACAGATCCAAATGATCCTAATACTCAATTAACAGGGAATTTCGATTTAGGAAATACTATTCAAAATGCCAATACACACAATATTAATACAACCGTAGATATGATAAAGTTGTATAAATATATTGGTTTAGTTAAAAAACCTATTAGTAGAGTAAGAAGAAGAGCCGCATCTGCAGGGCCTCCAGGAGCAGGTCAGGAAAATGGAAATTCAGCTCCTAAAGTAAAGAACAAAGGAGGCGCAAAATTATTTAATGCTGGAGTTGATATTTTAACGACTATTAAAAGAATTCAGTTTAGTTATTCTGAAAATAACGGAACGTTTTTACCAGGATATTTACAAAGTCCAGGTTTTGTAGGGACATTAAAACCAACTGTAGGATTTACATTTGGTAGTCAAAGCGACATTAGATATTTAGCAGCAAAACGTGGCTGGTTAACAGTGTTTCCTGAGTTTAATCAGCAATATACTACCACTAATACCAAACAATTGGATGTGTCTGCTAGTTTACAGCCCGTTAAAGACTTAAAAATAGACATCGTAGGTAATAGAGCTTATTATGAAAATTATACTGAAAACTTTAGAGTTAATAGTATTGGTAGTGAGTTGGAATATCAATCACTAACACCAAATACATTTGGTAATTTTAATATATCTACATTACTTATTAAAACAGCGTTTAGTAATAGTGATGAAACAACCTCTGATGCTTTTAACGATTTTAGAAGTAACAGGCTTGTTATAGCTAATAGGCTTGCAGAAAAATATTATGGAACAACTTCTTTTCCAACAGACCCAGAAACAGGATATCCAGTAGGTTTTGGAAAAAGTAGTCAAGCGGTATTATTACCAGCATTTTTAGCAGCCTATACTGGTCAAGATGCGAGTCAAGTTAAAACCACTGCGTTTAGAGATGTCCCAATTCCTAACTGGGATTTAAAGTATACAGGATTCATGAAGTTTGAATGGTTTAAAAAGCGTTTTAAACGTTTTTCATTAACTCATGGGTATCGTTCAACATATACTATAAATCAATTTCAATCTAATTTGGATTACAATGCTAATAATCCTGAAGCATTAGATCAAGGAGGTAATTTTAAAAACAAAACATTATTCAGTAATATCAATTTAACAGAAATGTTTAGCCCATTAGTTCGAATTGATTTCGAAATGAAAAATTCGGTTAAAATTCTTGCTGAGATAAAAAAAGATAGATTGTTGTCTCTTAGTTTTGACAATAACTTAATGACAGAAGTTTTAGGAAACGAATATGTTATTGGTTTGGGATATAGAATTAAAGATTTGCGTATCCGCTCTAATTTAGCAGGGCCAAGTAAGCGTATTGTGAGTGATTTAAATATGAAAGCAGATGTATCTGTTAGAGATAATAAAACGATTATCAGGTATTTAGATTTAGAAAATAATCAGGTTACTTCTGGGCAAACTATCTGGGGTTTAAAATATTCAGCCGATTATGCTTTTAGTAAAAACTTAACAGGTATCTTTTATTTTGATTATACGTTCTCTGAATATGCTATATCAACAGCATTTCCACAAACAACAATTAGGTCTGGATTAACAATCAGATATAATTTTGGGAATTAACATATATTCTGTTTGAATTTAAAGTTTGAATAAATACATTTGCCTTCAATAAATTAAAATAATAAAATGAATATTCCATCAGAATTAAAATATACTAAAGACCACGAATGGATTAAAATAGATGGCGATGTTGCTACTATTGGTATTACCGATTTTGCGCAAAGTGAATTAGGTGACATTGTATATGTTGAAGTTGAAACTCTTGACGAAACTTTAGAAGCGGAAGAGATTTTTGGAACCGTTGAAGCGGTTAAAACAGTATCTGATTTATTTTTACCACTTTCAGGTGAAATTATAGAGTTTAATGAGGCTCTAGAAGATGAACCAGAAAAGGTAAATACTGATCCCTATGGTGATGGATGGATGATAAAAGTTAAATGTTCAGATTTATCTCAAGTAGATGGACTCATGTCTGCCGATGACTATAAAACTTTAATTGGTGCTTAAAAAAAAAGCATTAGTTATTAGTATAGTTTATACACTAGTATTAACTTATGTTAGTTTAGTAAAGCTTAATAATGTCCCAGATATTGGAGTGAGTTTTGGTGATAAAATATTTCATTTTCTGGCCTATAGTTTATTAACTTTTTTATGGTTTAATACCTTTCTTTTTAATTTTAATTATAAAGAAAAAAAGGCAATTACGTATGCTGCAATCATTTCAATTGTTTTTGGTATAGTTGTTGAGGTGTTACAAGAGATATTGACTGTTTATAGGACAATGGACATTTACGATGTTATGGCGAACACATCTGGTGTATTAGTAACTGTTCTAGTAATAGTTTTGATTAAAAATATTGACGTTAAAAAAATATAAAGGCTTGCTTTTTTGATAAATAAATAGTTATTTTAGCAATCCTGAGTAAAACAATAAAAAATTATGGAACCTAAAAAAATCCTAGAGCAAATGTTGGACGTAATAGTTCACTTTATTTCGCAATTGGCTTAGCTTTAATGTTGTTTTTAACAAATTATGCTATCAATTACAAAACTTACGATAAGTCTGATATTGATATAGGGCAATTAAACTTAGATGAATTGGACGAAGAGGAAATTCCAATTACAGAACAATTACTAGCACCACCACCTCCACCACCACCACCTGCTGCTCCAGAGGTAATTGAGATTGTTGAAGATGAGGTTGAGGTTGAAGAAACAGTTATAGAATCTACAGAGGTTGATCAAGAAACAGAGATTGTTGAGGTTGAACAAGTAGAAGTTTCAGAAGTTGAAGAAGATATCGATGTACCTTTTTCTGTTATTGAAAATGTGCCTGTTTTTCCAGGTTGCGAAAAAGGTAGCAATACTGAAAAAAGAGATTGTATGTCTAAAAAAATAGCTCAGTTTGTTAACAAAAAATTTAATACAGATTTAGCTTCAGATTTAGGATTATCAGGAAGACAACGTATTAATGTTATTTTTAAAATTGATAAAACAGGAGCAATTACAGGCATTCGTGCTAGAGCGCCACACCCAGGATTGGAAAAAGAAGCTGCTCGTGTAATTGGTCTACTTCCTAAAATGAAACCAGGAAAGCAACGTGGTAAACCAGTAAATGTGCCATATTCATTACCTATTATTTTCCAAGTACAAGATTAATTAAAATTGTCATTCCCGCGAAAGTAGGAATCTATTATAAAATCCCGTTACATGTTTTGTAACGGGATTTCTTTTTTGGTATGCTTATTGAGACTTTATCATAATATTAACATAAAACTATAATTATTATGAAATGAGCATAAACAAAATTGTGTTTATATTTTGGGCAAACAATAAATTTTGTTTTGCGAATTACATTTGACTTTAGTTTAAAATAAAACGATAACAAATGAATAATCAAAAGAAAACTCACGAACTCATTCGGCAAAATGAGCAAATCGTGAAAAAATCACAAAAGCATGATGCAAATTTACAAAAAAACTCCACCCTTTACTTCCAAGTAGGACTAATTGTGTGTTTACTGGCGGCCTATGGTTTGCTTGAGATGAAGTTTGAAACAACAATTCCTCAAGATTTTGCTCTTGTCCTAAATCCTCCAGATTTTACAGATGCACCTGTTGAAAAATTTAAAGTTTACGAGGAACCCAAAACAGAAGTTAAACCTGAAGTTGTCAAAAAGGTTTTATTGACAGATAAAATAAAAGAAGTTGATAATGATTTTAAGATGAAAGAATTTGTTGATATAATAACAAGTGAACAAAATAATTCTTCAGAGTCCCCTTTGGATCCGAGTTCAATTAATGTTGAAAAAATAACTGAAGAAGTAAATATTCCTGTTGCGTTTATTCAGAACGTTCCTATTTATCCTGGATGTGAAAATAAAAAAACAAATAGTGATAAACGAAAATGCATGTCTCAAAAAATCACAAAACTTATTCAGCGAAAGTTTGATGGAAATGATATTGCATCAGATTATGGCTTGTCTGGTAAACAAAAAATTGATATTCAATTTACCATTGATAAAACAGGCCATGTAACTAATGTTATAACGAGATCGCCTCATCCAAAATTAGATGACGAAGCAGAACGGATTATTAATATGATTCCAGAAATGACTCCAGGAAGACAAAACAATCAAAATGTTGGTGTTCTTTATAGTTTGCCAATAGTGTTTCAAGTGCAGAATTAAAGAGTTGCAATTTTAAATATTTTAAAACCGTTATCATCTCAATATGATAGCGGTTTTTTATAACAGTATTTTAAAAAATACTATCTTTCGCCTTTAATCAACTTTTAATCAACTTATGAGGCAATACATTGTACTACTTCTACTTTTAGTTCAATACAATATTTATGCTCAAAGTCATTCGTATTACGAAAAACCACCAGTTTTTTCAAATTGTGAAAATGTAGTTATAGATTCTCTTCAAAATTGTTTTGATAATAATGTTTTCACTCATATTTATGAGAATTTTAAAGTACCTCAAAAGATTTTAAATGAAAATTACAAAGGAGAAGTTATTGTCCTTTTTGAAGTAGATACTACAGGACAATTTAAAGTGATTTACGTTGATGCGATGTATAATGAATTAAAGGACGAAGTAAAACGTGTTTTTTCAACCTTTTCAAAAATACAACCAGCGACTTACAATGGCAGAAAGACTTATAAACAGTATTCTATTCCTGTAAAAATACCTTTAGTAAACCAAACTGTGGTGACTCAGGATTTAGCAAAAGAAAAAGAAGTTTCGAAGTTAGAAAAGCAAGCAAAAGCAGAGTTTGATAAAGTGAACGATGATTTAAAAGTTTTTGAAAACGAAGCTTATAATAGTCAATTAAATATTCAGTTTACGCATAGTGATTATTCTAGATTTGATAGACAAATGAATCTTATTGGCACTAATAGTCATACGGCTTCTAAACCATTTGTTTATGAAGCAGTTTCAAAATATTACGATTTTAAAGCAGAAAAACAAAAATTACTAAAGGAAACTGATAATTGGGGAGGAAGAAAACTTTGGAATGAACACTTAGTACAATTACAAGGAAAAGACTATTGGTTTACTATCGATCCTATTTTCGATTTAGAAGTAGGTAAAGATACCGATGCCAATTTTAGTTCTACCTATAATAATACGAGAGGGTTTTTAGTGCAAGGTGGTTTGGGTAAAAAGTTTAATTTTTATGCATCGGTTTTTGAAAGTCAAGGGCGTTTTGCAAAATATGTAAACGAATATGCAGAAAGTTTAAAAGCTTTTGGTCCAGATCCAGCTATTATTCCAGGACGTGGTATTGCAAAACGATTTAAAACTGATTCTTATGATTATCCAGTGGCAGAAGCTTATTTGTCGTATGCGCCAGCTAAATTTATTAATGTCCAATTTGGACATGGTAAAAACTTTATTGGTGATGGATACAGATCGTTATTGTTAAGTGATGTGGCGAGTCCGCATCCATTTTTAAAATTGAACACCAAGTTTTGGAAAATAAAATATACCAATACATGGATGTGGTTAAAAGATGTAAGACCCGAAGTCGAAAATGGTAAAGCATTTTTAACAAAATATATTGCCAATCATTATTTAAGTTGGAATGTGTCTAAACGATTAAATATTGGTTTGTTTGAATCGGTGTTATGGACTAATAATAATGATAGAGGTTTTGATGTGAATTATTTAAACCCCATTATATTTTATAGAGCTATTGAGTTTGAAACAGGACAAGGTGCAGGAAATGCTATTTTAGGAGCTTCAGGGAAATATAAATGGAATGATAATGTGAATTTTTATAGTCAGTTTATTCTAGATGAATTTTCGTTAAGCGATATTAAAGGCGGAGAGAAAAGTTGGAAAAATAAGTTTGGATACCAAATAGGGATAAAATATTTTAATGCTTTTAAAGTTGATAATTTAATGCTTCAATTTGAGTATAATCGAGTACGGCCTTTTACATATTCTCATAATACTATTGTTTTAAATTATGCACATAATAATCAATCTATGGCACATTTATGGGGTGCTAATTTTAGCGAAGCTATATTGATAGGTCGTTACAATTATAAACGTTGGTATGCCGATGCGAAACTTATTTTTGGTGTTCGTGGTTTAGATTTTAATGATGGTACTGATAATTTTAGTTATGGCGGTGATATTTATAGAGATTATAATGATAGGCCTTTTGATACTGGCGTAGAAGTAGGACAAGGTATTAAAACCAATATATTTAACGGAAATTTACAAGCGGGTTATATGGTAAACCCTGCATCTAATTTAAAAATATTTACAGATATTACGGTTAGAAACTTTAATCCTGAAGCGACTACAACAACTACGTTTAAAAATAATACGGTTTGGTTTAATTTTGGAATTCGTACCGATTTATTTAATTGGTATTTTGATAATTAAATTACTGTTTTGTCATTCCCACGAAGGTGCGAATCTCATTAATTGAAGCTTTAATAGGTTATACATGTTGCGTTAGGGATTGATACGGCATCCTTTTGTTTTCTCTTAAGTTAAAAATGAACTTTAAAAACTAGTTTATAACTTTATTATGGATTTCTGCCTGCGCAGGAATGACAAAACAAAAGATATAGAAGAAAGCCCGACCTTTAGGTAACGCCCTAAAATTCTTCATATTTAATTTACCTTTAAAAAGCATTGCTCAAAATGGTTTTATAAAGTATCTTTGCACTCGCAATATAAAAGCGATTAAGCATAAAACATATTGAGTAATTCAAAAACTTCATTATCAGCTCCTTCTGTAATTTCAGATTTTAAAGAAATCACTAAAATGCGATTAGCATTAAGCGTTGTTTTTTCATCTATTGCAGGTTATTTGTTGGGTGTAGATACGGTTGACTTTAAAACTTTAGTACTATTAGCTTTTGGTGGCTATTTTATGGTAGGTGCTTCTAATGCATTCAATCAAATTATTGAAAAAGATTTAGATGCTTTAATGGATCGCACCAAAAACAGACCTATTCCTGCGGGACGTATGTCGGTAAACACCGCTTTTGTTATTGCTTCAATTTTTACATTATTAGGTATTATTATATTATATACTATTAATAAGCAAACAGCCATGTTTGGGGCTATTTCTATTTTTATATATACCTGTGTTTATACACCTTTAAAAACAAAAACACCTATTTCTGTATTTGTCGGTGCTATTCCTGGTGCTATACCGTTTATGTTAGGATGGGTAGCAGCGACTGATAATTTTGGAATAGAACCAGGAACCTTATTTGCATTACAGTTTTTTTGGCAGTTCCCTCATTTTTGGGCTATTGGCTGGTTTTTGTTTGAAGATTATAAAAAAGGTGGGTTTTTTATGCTACCTACGGGCAAACAAGATAAAGGAACAGCAGTGCAAACTATGATGTATACTATTTGGACCATACTGGTTTCTATTATTCCTGTATTTGGGTTTACTGGAGATTTACATCTTTCTATAATAGCGGCTATTTTAGTTTTTATATTAGGATTAGGCATGCTGTATTATGCGATTCAATTATTTAAAAAAATGACAGAACAGGCAGCTAAACAATTGATGTTGGCAAGTGTTTCTTATATAACACTTGTACAAATTGTTTATGTAGTCGATAAATTTATAAGTTAATCATGGATTTAACTCAAGGTACTCAAGAAGAAAAAAATAGTAGAGCAAAAAAAATGATGCTTTGGTTTGGTATCATTTCACTTATTATGTCTTTTGCAGGATGGACGAGTGCTTTTGTAGTAAGTAGTTCTAGACCAGATTGGTTAAAAGATTTTCAATTGCCTAATGCATTTATAATTAGTACGGTTGTTATTATTATTAGCAGTTTTACTTTTTTATTAGCAAAATCAGCATTAAAAAAAGGAAACAGGAATGCCACAACTATCTGGTTAGTAGCGACACTCGTTTTAGGAATTGTTTTTATTTTTAATCAGTTTTCAGGGTTTCAACAAATCATAGATTTAGGGTATAATTTTACAGGTCCTACTAGCAATGTAACTATGTCTTACATCTATTTAATAGCTTTAGTGCATGTTTTGCACGTGGTTGTTGGTTTAATTTGTTTGTTGGTAGTAATTTATAATCATTTTAAACAGAAGTATAATACGACGAAGATGTTAGGCTTAGAATTAGCAGGAACATTTTGGCATTTTATAGATATTCTTTGGGTTTATCTCTTCCTATTTTTGTATTTTGTAAGATAGTATTTTATGTCTATTTTAAATTACAATAAAATTTAATAGAGAAAATTCAATAAAACTAACAATTATCATAGTTTAAAATTTAGGGTTGTATATTTCGTCAGATAAATAAAATGATTATTTTTGTCCAACTTTAAAAAAATAACCAACGTATATGAGTACTACAGTTGTGAATACTGGAACAGAAGGCAAAACTTGGGGAGGCGGTAACGAACCGTTAAAAGCAAGTTATGGTAAAATGATGATGTGGTTTTTCATTGTTTCTGATGCTTTAACATTTTCTGGCTTTTTAGCGGCCTACGGATTTTCAAGATTTAAGTTTATTGATGCATGGCCAATTGCCGATGAAGTGTTTACTCACGTGCCATTTTTACATGGACAAGAGTTACCAATGATTTATGTGGCATTTATGACATTTGTGCTTATTATGTCGTCTGTAACTATGGTATTAGCTGTAGATGCTGGACATCATTTAAATAAAGGCAAAGTAACGCTTTACATGTTTTTAACTATTATAGGTGGTTTAATATTTGTTGGGTCTCAAGCTTGGGAATGGGGAACGTTTATAAAAGGAGATTTTGGAGCTGTACAAACTAAAGGAGGAAATATTCTTCAATTTGTTGATACAGACGGACATCGTGTGGCACTTAGAGATTTTGTAGTTGCTGATGCACATGCAGATAGAGATCAACATGAAAGTAAAAATGGTTTGTGGTTTGTTGGAGAAGGAACATTACCAACTTATACTGTTGATGAAGTTATTCATGGTTTAGAGTCTCATGAAAATGTATTGGTTAGAACTCAAATTATAAATGAAGCAGGAGAGAAAACAGTACTTTCAAGAGACGAATCATTAAAACAATTAAAAGCTAATGGTACAGCTGTTGTAGAAGGTGCTAATTTGCATGTAAACGAATACGGTTCGCCTTTGTTTGCAGACTTCTTTTTCTTTATTACAGGTTTTCACGGTTTCCACGTATTTTCAGGTGTTGTAATTAATATCATTATTTTCTTTAATGTGGTATTAGGAACTTACGAAAGACGTAAAAGCTACGAAATGGTAGAAAAAGTTGGTTTATACTGGCACTTTGTAGATTTAGTATGGGTATTTGTATTCACGTTCTTCTACTTAGTTTAATTATTTAAGAATATATTTTCATCCCGATATCATCGGGGTCTAAAAAGCATTAAAAATGGCACACGCACATAAATTAGAAATATTTAGAGGTTTAGTTAAGTTTAAATCGAATACTCAAAAAATTTGGGGTGTTTTAATCTTTTTAACTTTAGTAACAGCTGTTGAAGTTGTACTTGGTATATATAAACCAGAAGTTTTAATGGGCAATGTTTTAGGAATGAAAGCTCTTAACTGGATTTTCATAATACTAACTTTAGTAAAGGCATACTATATTACTTGGGATTTCATGCACATGCGTGATGAAACTAAAGGATTAAGACGTTCTGTAGTATGGATCGCTATTTTCTTGGTTTTATATTTAATATTTATCTTATTACAAGAAGGAGGTTACGTTTTTGATGTATATGATAATGGATTTATTAAAAGAGATTTTTAACTAAATAATAGTTAAATAGATATATAAAGGCGGTTTTTAAACCGTCTTTTTTTATTTTTGCACTTCTGTATTTATAAAAAAATACGTTTCATTTAATGGATTATAAAAAAGCTAGTAGGTACGTTATTTTAGGAGTCTTATTTTTTCTTCCTGTGTCATTTTTGTTGATTTTATATCCAGCAACGCACAATTATACGCCTTTAGATATAGTAAATGAATCTGTTTTAGATTTACAATCATTTTCTTCCAATTCCAATGAAACCATTGTTTTAAAAGATTATATTACTGTACTCGGTTTTTTTGGTAATAATCCTGAAAAAAGTAATACAGTCGCTCTAAATTTAAAAGAATTGGTTTATGATAAGTTTAAGGGGTTTAAAAAATTTCAAATTGTTATTTTAATGCCGAATGGTACAGAGGATGCGGTTAAAAAACTTAAAAATGAAATTAGTTCGTATGAAGATTTAAGGTTTTGGCATTTTGTTTTTGGTGAACCGAATGCTATTCAGCAAGTGTATAGTAGTCTAAAAAATAAGAGTGATTTAAATTCAGATTTATCATCAAGAAATGTATTTGTAATTGATAAAGATTTAAATCAAAGAGGACGACTTGATGATAGAACAGATAATGAATTAGAAAAGAAGAAGCCTGCTTATAGATTATACGCTTATGATTGTATTGAAGTAGCCGAAATTAAGAATAAAATGAGTGACGATTTACGTATTTTATTTACAGAATACAGACAAAAACGTAAAGGAGAGTTTAATTCTGATACAAGAAGAGCTAGCGATTTGAATGGTAATAATGATAATTAAATAGATTAGAATTTAAAAATGAGCAAAAAAACTAATTATTCGTATATAGGTATTGCCTTTGTTATTTTGGTTTTTGGAATTATTTTTATTCCAAAAATAGTGGATAGAATTACTAATGGAGATGTTATTAGAAATGAAAGTAGAAGCGATTTTGCTGAAGATAAAAAGACAACCCGTTCAGATTTGTCTTTTATTAAAATAAACGGTGAACCAAAAAAAGTTCCAGCATTTTCATTCACCAATCAAAATGGTAAAATCATTACCAATAAAGATTACGAAGGTAAAGTTTATGTTGTTGAATTCTTTTTTACAACATGCCCAACTATTTGTCCGCGTATGAATGCTAACCTTATTCAAGTTCAAAATACATTTAAAGATTTTGAAAATTTTGGTGTGGCATCTTTCACTATAAATCCAGATTATGATACTCCAGAAGTTCTCAAAGCTTACGCAGATAAGTACGGAGTAACAAATCCAAATTGGAATTTAATGAGTGGCGATAAAGAAGCTATTTATAAATTATCAAACACGGGTTTTAATATTTATGTGGGTGAAGGTGATGAAGCAGCTGGTGGTTTTGAGCATTCAGGAAATTTTGCTCTTATAGATAAAAATGGTTTTATACGTTCTAGAAAAGATGATTTTGGAAACCCAATTATTTACTATAGAGGTATTGCTTCAGAGGATGAAAAAGTTGATGATGATGGTGAAACAGAACAAATTAGTGCGTTAAAAGAAGATATAAGAAAATTGCTAAATGAGTAAATCAAAAGAAATACTAGACGAAAAAAAATATAACAAACTTATTGTTGTATTATCTGTTTTAATCCCAGTAGTTGTTGCTGTTTTGTTTGGGGTTAAAATTCCAAATGTTGAACCTTTAACGTTTTTACCTCCAATATATGCTTCTGTAAATGCTATTACAGCATTGGTTTTAGTTTTGGCATTTATTGCAATTAAAAATAAAAAAATCATACTACATAAGCGACTAATGACTTTCGCTATCACATTATCTGTATCTTTTTTAATTATGTATGTAGCGTACCACATGACGAGCGATTCTACTAAGTTTGGAGGAGAAGGTGTTGCTAAATATATGTACTACTTTATTTTATTAACACATATATTGTTATCTATTATTGTAATTCCATTTGTGTTAATTACCTATGTAAGAGCTATTACTAATAATATAGAAAAACATAAAAAAATAGCTAGAATAACATTTCCGTTATGGCTTTATGTTGCTGTAACAGGTGTAGTTGTTTATATTATGATTTCTCCTTATTATGCTTAGCATTATACCTAGTAAAATAAAGAATTTGTAAAATGAGAAAAATAATTATCATACTAGTTCTTTTGTTTTTAGTTTCAGTTTCTGCTGAAGCCCAATGCGCTATGTGTCGTGCTGTTTTAGAAAGTGAAGAAGGGCAAAGTGCCGCCGAAGGTATAAACGACGGTATAGTTTACTTAATGGCTGTTCCTTATATTCTTGTTGGAGGAATAGGTTACTTTATTTATAAGAAATACAATACGTTAAAAAAGTAATAAAAATTTTCTGGAACACTTTTTGTAACATTTCTTTGTTTGAATAGTCTAATCTTTAAGTTCTATAACTTAATTAATCAATCAAGAAATGTTAGAAATCAATCAATTGCACAAGTCCTATCCTATAGGAGACTCAAGTTTACATGTTTTAAAAGGAATTGACCTTTCTGTTGAGGAAGGTGAAATGGTAGCAATCATGGGGTCTTCAGGCTCTGGTAAGTCAACGTTGCTTAATATAATAGGCATGTTAGATGAAGCAGATGAGGGCGATTATATTTTAGATGGACTACCCATTAAAAATCTTACAGAAAAAAAAGCAGCTGTTTATAGAAATAAATTTTTAGGTTTTATTTTTCAATCCTTCAACTTAATTAATTACAAAAATGCTTTAGAAAATGTAGCATTACCTCTATATTATCAAGGTATGAAACGTAAAGAGCGTCAAGAATTAGCTTTGTTTCATTTAGAAAAGGTAGGACTTGCAGATTGGGCAAAACATTTACCTAAAGAACTTTCTGGGGGTCAAAACCAGCGTGTTGCTATAGCAAGAGCGTTGGCTGCAAACCCGAAATTATTATTAGCCGATGAGCCAACGGGAGCTTTAGACACCAAAACGTCTCATGAAATTATGGCATTCATTCAACAATTAAATGATGAAGGGAAAACCATTTTAATGGTAACTCATGAAGAAGATATTGCAAATATGTGTAAACGTATTGTTCGTCTTCGAGATGGTGTTATTATGGAAGACAAAAAAGTAGACCAAGTTAGAGCAGAGCAATATGTTTGATGTAGACCTTTGGAGGGAAATATTTCAAAGTATTAATAAAAATAGAACCAGAAGTTTATTATCTGGATTTACTGTAGCGTTTGCCATTTTGTTGTTTACTATTCTTTTTGGTATTGCCAATGGTTTAAAAAATACATTTAAAGAAGCTTTTATAGATGATGCTACAAACTCTATAGATATTCGATCTGGAAGAACAACTAAAGCTTCAAAAGGACTTCAGGCAAATAGACGCATACAATTTAAAAACGAAGACTATAATTACATAAAAGACGAATTTGGTAACAAAGTCGAGTTTATTACAGGTAGGATTTATAAAAATGTTACGGCATCTTTTAGAAATGAACAAAATACGTACGATTTAAGAGCCGTTCATCCCGATCATCAATTTTTAGAAAAAACTAAAACTTATGAAGGGCGTTATATCAATCAAAGTGACATTAAAAACAAAACAAAGGTTGTTGTTATAGGTCGATTAGTAGAAGAAGATTTGTTTTTAAAAACAACGGCATTAGGTAAATATGTAAATCTTAGTGGTGTACTATATAAAGTGGTAGGTGTTTTTGCTGATGATGGCGGTGATAATGAAGAACGAAGAATTTATATGCCAATAAGTACGGCACAGCAAGTTTATGGTAGTAATGATTATATCGATCAAATAAACCTGACCTATAATCCAGAAATGAATTATGATGAGGCTTTATCGTTTAGCAACCTGATTACAAAAAAACTGAAAGAGCGTTTTTCAGTGGCAAATTCCGATCAAAGAGCTATTAGAGTTCGTAATATGGCAGAAGGGACTAAAGCTGTTGGTCAAATGACTTTTGGATTAACGGTAATTATTCTAGTCATAGGTTTTGGAACATTAATAGCAGGTATCGTTGGTGTTAGTAACATTATGATTTTTATTGTAAAAGAGCGGACTAAAGAAATTGGTATCCGTAAAGCATTAGGGGCTTCTCCTAAATCTATTGTATTTATTGTTTTATTAGAATCTATTCTTATTACAGCTATAGCTGGTTATGTTGGTTTATTATTAGGAGTAGGTGTTTTGGAACTTGTAGGTCCTAGTTTAGAAACATATTTTATTAAAGACCCTGGTGTAAGTAATGGTTTGGTAATAGGAGCAACCCTTACCTTGATAGGAGCTGGAACTATCGCTGGCTATTTACCTGCAAAACGAGCATCGAGAATTAAACCTATTGTAGCACTAAGAAACGATTAATGATGTTTAAATTTTTATTCGATATAGATACATGGCAAGAAGTTTATGATAGCTTTAGTAAAAACAAACTAAGGTCTATTTTAACCATGGTAGGTGTTTGGTGGGGCATTTTATTGTTGATAGGACTTTTGGGTTCAGCCAGAGGTTTAGAAAATTCATTTAATCGTTTGTTTGGTGATTTTGCAACGAATAGTGTGTTTATTTGGGGGCAAAGTACAGGTATGCCTTTTAAGGGTTTTCAAGAAGGAAAACAAGTAAGATTATCATTAACTGATGCTAAAAAAGTTGAAGACAATGTTGAGGGCATCGAATTTGTTGTACCAAGAAATCAGAACCAAGCTACTGTAATTAGAAATTTTTCGTCTAGTAGTTTTTCTATAAATGGCGACTACCCTTTGTTAGATCAGGTACAAAAGAAAAAATTAATTCACGGACGTTTTATAAATCAAAATGATATTGATAATAATAAAAAAGTAGTGGTCATATCTGAAGAAGCCTATAAACAACTTTTTGAAAAAGATGAAAACCCTATAGGTGAGTATATTCAAATTAATAAAATTAATTTCAAAGTTGTTGGTATGTTTGAAAATGGTAATGAGAATATGGGACCGACATCCAATATGCATATTCCGTTTACAACCTTTCAACAAATTTATAATCAAGGCGATAAAATTGGCTGGATGATGATTACTGGAAAACCAGAATACGATATCAAGCAAATTGAAAATGATGCTAAATTATTACTTAAAAATTTAAATAAAATTCACCCAGAGGATAATAGAGCTTTTGGAAGCTTTAATTTAGGTAAAGAGTTTGCTAAAATGACTGGATTTTTAATTGGTATGCAATTTTTAACATGGTTTGTAGGTATCGCAACCTTATTTGCAGGTGTATTTGCTATTGGAAATATTTTGCTTATCACTGTTAAAGAACGTACAAAAGAAATTGGAGTTAGACGTGCTTTAGGTGCAACACCTTTTGAAATAAAACGACAAATAGTTGTTGAAGCAGTGTTTTTAACTTTAGTAGCTGGTTTAGTTGGTATTATATCAGGAGGGTGGATTTTAATAGCTTTAGATAGTGCTTTCGGACAAGGGGCAGATGCTATTATAGTTAATGCTTCTGTATCTATATCCATCGTATTTATAGCATTAATCATATTAGTAATTCTGGGCACTTTAATAGGATTGATACCTGCATTTAAAGCCACAAGTATAAAACCCATAGAAGCATTAAGAGAAGAATAAACAATCAAAAAAATGAACAAAACAGTAAAAATTATTTTAGTAATAGTAGCCATCATACTATTAGCATTTGTACTTAAGTATTTTAAAGATGCAAATTCGAAAGCTATTGAAGATTTTAAAGTAGATGAACCTTTTTATACCTCTATAAATACTAAAGCGGTAGCAACAGGGAAATTAAACCCAGAAGAGGAGATTGAATTAAAACCTCAAATTTCGGGAATTGTAGATAAAATATTAGTTGAAGAAGGCGATGTTGTTAAAAAAGGTGATTTGA
The DNA here is from genome assembly GCA_031826515.1 of Flavobacteriaceae bacterium HL-DH10. Taxonomy (NCBI): domain Bacteria; kingdom Pseudomonadati; phylum Bacteroidota; class Flavobacteriia; order Flavobacteriales; family Flavobacteriaceae; genus Thalassobellus; species Thalassobellus suaedae. Next base: position 2,039,737 of record CP134536.1, read on the forward strand.
TTGCTAAAATTAGAGTAGTACCTAATGAGCAAAGTTTAGTAAGTGCAAAGAGTAGAATAGCATCTTCAAGATTATCATTTGATAATACCAAGGTGTTATATGAAAGAAATAAAACGCTTTTTGAAAAAGGTGTTATTTCTCAACAGGATTTTGAAAATAGTGAATTATCATTTAATCAAGCAAAAGAATCTTTAGGACAAGCTCAGAACGATTATCAAATTATAAAACAAGGGTCTATTTCTGGCGGAAGTTCTGCAAATACTAATATTGTGGCCCAAATATCAGGAACTATTTTGGAAATTCCAGTTAGAGAAGGGGATCAAGTTATACAAAGTAACAACTTTAATGCAGGAACTACTATCGCAACCATTGCAGATATGAGTTTAATGATTTTTGAGGGTAAAGTTGATGAAGCCGAAGTTGGTAAACTTGAAGAAGGTAAAGATATTAAAGTGATATTAGGTGCCATAAATGATAAAGAGTTTCCAGCTAAATTAATCTTTGTCGCACCTAAAGGGATTGAAGAGAATGGTGCTGTACAGTTTACTATTAAAGCAAACGTTACTATAGATGCTTCAACAAATGTAAGAGCGGGCTATAGTGCCAATGCCGAAATAGATATTGAAAGTAAGGACAGTGTTTTTGCTATTAAAGAAGCTTTACTTCAATATAATAGAATAACCGAAAAACCTTTTGTTGAAGTACAAAAAGAAGAAGGGAAATACGAAAAAGTGAATGTAGAATTAGGCTTATCTGATGGGATTAATGTAGAAATAACAGAAGGCATTAAAGAAGGCGATAAAATAAAAGTGTGGAATAAAGCTTCAAAAGATAACGAAGATGAAGAAGAAAAATAATTTCAGAAAAATTCACATGAAAAACTACTTTTTGTTTTTAGCATTTATGATACTTTGTATATCTGTTTCTGCACAACAAAAAAAATGGACTTTACAGGAATGTGTTTCATATGCATTAGAAAATAACATTACGGTTAAGCAAACAGAGAATGCGTTGTTAAGTAATGAGCAAGATATTTTAGCAGCTAAAGGTCAATTTTTGCCATCAGTTAGTGCTAGTGCTTCTCAGGGATTAAGTTTAGGAACGAGTTTAGTAGCTGAAGGTATCTTTGCTAATAGAACAAGTCATTCAACCAATTTAGGAGTTAGTGTGTCTCAAAATGTTTTTAATGGATTTAGAACACTTAACCTATACAAACAATCTAAACTTACAAGAGAGACTAACGAGCTAGAGTTAAACAGAATTAAAGATGATATTTCTTTAAACGTAGTAAATGCATATCTGAATGTATTGTTTAATAAAGAAAATTTAGAAACAGCTGAAGTTCAATATCAGTTTAGTGAAAAGCAATTAACACAAGTGAAAAATTTAGTTGATGCAGGGGTTCAACCTAGAGCTAATATTTATGATGCTGAGGCAACATTAAGTAGAGATACGCAACAAGTAACTATAGCCGATAATAATTATAATTTAGCATTACTTGCTTTGTCTCAATTTTTACAAGTGCCTTTTAATAATTTTGATGTTGTTATTATTGATATTAATACGCCATCAGAAGGGTTGTTATATAGTAGTGTAACGCCAGTTTTAAATTATGCTTTAGAAAACAGAATTGAGATTAAAATAGCTGAAAAAAACATTGAAAATGCCCAGTTAAATACAGAAATTTCTAAAAGTGGTTATTTGCCAAATGTATCGCTAAGCTATGGCTTTGGTACCAATGCATTTTATTCAAATTTAGCCAATAATCAGGCTGCTTTTATCGATCAGTTAGATGATAACAAAGGCCATAGTTTTAACCTTAGAGTGGGAATTCCAATTTTCTCAAGATTTCAGAATAAAACTTCGGTTGCTAAATCAAAAATTCAAGAAGACAATAGTAAACTTCGTTTAGATCAAGCAAAATTAGATTTAGAGTCTAATATACAGCGAGCATATACCGATGCACAAGCAGCATTAAAGGCGTATATGGCTGCAAAAAAATCAATGGCTTCACAAGAATTAGCCTTTAATAATTCAAAAGAACGCTATAATATTGGTAGTATGACCTCTTTTGAGTTAGAGCAGGCTAGGGTTCAGCTAATTAATGCACAATCTTCTTTAATTAATGCTAAGTATGATTTTGTTTTTAAAACAAAAGTTTTAGATTTTTATATGGGTAGATCATTGACGAACTAGACTTTTTATTTTAATGAAATTAAAATGATAACGTTATAATTGTTTCATTGAGGAAATATCAGAACAAAGTGATAGTTTTGCATGGAATAATTTGAAGTTAAGATGAACACATTAATCCTTAGTATAGAAACTGCAACAACTAATTGTTCGGTGTCACTTTCAGAAAACGGAAAACCAATCGTTTTAAAGGAAGATTATGATAATGGCTATTCGCATGCCGAAAGATTACATGTTTACATAAATGATGTTTTAAAAGAAGCTAAGATTGATGCGAAAGATTTAGATGCCATAGCCATAAGTAAAGGCCCTGGGTCTTATACTGGGTTACGTATTGGAGTTTCGGCAGTAAAAGGACTTTGTTATGCCTTAAATAAACCATTAATTTCAGTTTCTACTTTAGAGGCTTTAGCGCATCAAGTAAAATGTAAAGAAGGTGTTATTGTAGCGATGTTGGATGCCAGACGTATGGAAGTGTATTCTGCTATATTTGATTCCAATTATAATCAAATAAGAGATACTGAAGCCCAAATTTTAGATGAATATGCGTTTGCAGATTATCTTGAAAAAGGAAAGGTTTATTTTATTGGTAATGGTGTCGAAAAAACAAAAACATTAATCAATCATCCTAATACCATTTTTATAGAAGATAAATTACCATCTGCTAATGAGATGAGTTTATTAGCTTATAATAAATACAAAATAAGCGACACCGAAGATGTCGCTTATTTTGAGCCTTATTATTTAAAAGATTTTGTGGCTTTAAAGCCGAAACCTAAAAATTAGCCTTGTTTATGTATTTCGACTTGGTGTGGGTAAGGAATTTCAATACCTGCAGCATCAAGTGCTTCTTTTACATTTTCTGTTGTTTCGAAATATACATTCCAATAATCTGCTGAATTACACCAAGGTCTTACAGCAAAGTTTACAGAACTATCTGCTAATTCTAATACATTAACTGTAGGTTCTGGAGTTTTTAAAACTTTTGGATTAGCTAATAAAACACGCATCAAAACATCTTTGGTTTTCTTAATATCGGCATCATAACTAACTCCGATAGTTAAATCTACACGGCGTGTACCTTCTGTAGTATAATTAATGATGTTTCCATTAGATAGCGATCCGTTAGGAATTATAATCTCTTTATTAGATAGTCCTATTAATTTGGTTGTAAAAATTTCAATTTCTTTTACAACACCAATTTCTCCTTGCGCTTCAATTAAATCTCCAATTTTAATAGGTTTAAAAATCATGATTAAAACGCCACCAGCAAAATTACCTAACGAGCCTTGTAATGCCATACCAATAGCTAAACCGGCGGCAGCTAGAATAGCAGCAAACGATGTGGTTTCTACACCCATGGTGCCAAGTACAACAACAATTAAAACAATTTTTAAAATCCAACTTAGTAAGTTTAATAGAAATTTTTGTAGACTTTCATCATAATCTCTTTTAGACATTACTGCTTTTGTACCTTTCATAAGGTTTCTTATTACCCAAGAACCAATAATCCAAATAACAATAGCGCCAATAATTTTAAGACCATATTGTAATCCTAGTTCAATCCATTTTTCTGTGTCGATGTTTTCTAAATCCATAATATATATTAAAGTTAAATTAGATATGCAAAACTAAAACTATTATAATGTTTAGCCTTGAAAATTGCACTAAAAAAAGCAGTTTATTAAAGTCAAAATAGCAGGAACTGCTTGTAGGTAAAATAGTTTAATTTTCTTTGTAGAATAAGACCCGTAAATACCTGCAATAGTCACACAAATAAGAAAAAATACAGCAATTTTTATATCTTTTTGTATGATGGAGAATATTAATCCAGCAGCTAAAAAACCATTATACAAGCCTTGGTTTGCTGCCAATACTTTGGTTTGTTCGGCAAATTCTTTAGATTTTAATCCAAATGTTTTGATGCCTTTTGGTTTGGTCCATAAAAACATTTCTAAAATTAAAAAGTAAATATGTTCAAGAGCAACTAGGACAATTAAAAGGATAGTTAAAAAACTCATATTTATATATAATTAATCAAAAATGTATCTCAAAGTTAAAGAAAATTAAACATAAAAAAAGCGTTCAAATTTTGAACGCTTATATTTTAAAAAAGGGACGTCTCATTCGTTATCCATTAATAGCTTCTACCATTTCAACTTTACCAGGAAGCATTTCTTTCAGCATATTCTCTATACCGCTTTTTAAGGTATATGTAGATGATGGGCAGCCACTACAAGCGCCTTGAAGCATCACACTTACGTTTTTAGTATCGGCATCATAAGATATAAATTGAATATTACCACCATCACTCGCTACAGCTGGTTTTACATATTCTTCAAGTATATTTATTATTTCTTTAGACGTGTCATCTAATCCTTCAAAATGAGAGTCTTTGTGAGTATCTGTTTTCTTAAGGGATTCAGCTGCTTCAGGCAATACAATGTCTTTCCCGTCTTCAATGTAACTTCTAATAAATTCGCGAATTTCAATAGTAATATCTTGCCATTCTGTTATGTCGTATTTCGTTATCGAAACATAATTTTCATCAATAAAAACACTTTTCACAAATGGAAAGTGAAATAATTCAGTAGCAAGTGGCGATAATTTTGCGTCATCAATTGAGGTAAATTCAAAAAGCGAAGTTACTATTTTTTTATTAGCAACAAACTTCATTACCGATGGGTTTGGTGTGCTTTCAGCATATACTGTAACTGCTGTTTTTTTTGTTTCAGCTGTTTTTTCAACTACGATGCCACCATCATTTAAATAAGCTTCAATTTGTTCTGCAACTTCGTCTTGTACATCACTCCATTCAACAATATTAAATCGTTCAACAGCAATAAAATTCCCTGAGATATAAACCTTTTTTACGAATGGTAAATAAAATAATTGTTGCGCTAAAGGTGATGTTTTAGCGTCATCTATATTATTAAATTCAAAGCTTTGGTGTTGCGTAATAAATTGATTTACTTCAAACTTGATTATGGCGTTATTGGTTGTTTCTTTCACAGAAACCTTGAAAGTATTCATTTTAGCTAATTTTTTACAAAAATACTAAAAGAAAACTTTAGATATCCATATATTTGAGTTTTGTTGCCTTTTTAGAAGGTTTTAAGGAGCGTGTTTTAAAGACCGTCTTTTTTTTGTGTAAATTTTTGATAATCAATATGTTTGTGTAAACCCAAACCTGCCTTATTAAAGTATATGAAATTAAAAAATATTTTTCTACTAGCAATTGTAACATGCTTTGTAAACATTGCTATTTCGCAAGAAGGGTTGCCTATATATACAGATTATCTTACAGATAATTATTATTTAATTCACCCGTCTATGGCAGGTGTAGCTAATTGTGCAAAGGTTAGATTAACAGCTCGCCAACAATGGTTTGGACAGGATGATGCTCCTAAGCTTTTAACCTTGAACATTAATGGAAGAATAGGAGATACGCCTTCAGGAATTGGAGGGATTTTATATACTGATAAAAACGGTTATCATTCTCAATCTGGAGCTTATTTTACTTATGCTCATCATTTAATGTTTTCTAGAAGTGAGGCAGATTTAAATATGCTTTCTTTTGGTTTAAGTGCGGGGATTATTCAATATAAATTAGATGAAACTACGTTTTTGTTTGATGGTCCAGATCCTATAATTGATGGGATTGTACAAAGTGAAACTAATTTTAATATAGATTTTGGATTTTCATATCATTTCCTAGATTTTTATTTACACGGTACGGTTAAAAATGTATTAGAAAATGCAGGAGTTAATAGCGATACTAATATAACAAGTAATTTAAGACGTTATTTACTTTCTACAGGGTATGTTTTTAGTAAATTTGATAGTACTTGGAGTTATGAACCTTCGCTAATGTTTCAGTATAGAGATGCTACTAAAGAAGCTTCAATAGATTTTAATGCCAAAGTATATAAAGAAATGGATTTTGGTAAAATTTGGGCTGGTTTATCTTATCGAAACAGTTTTGATGGCGCTGAGTATATTACTAATTCCGGAGCTATAAATAGTCAACGATTACAACAATTTACACCTATTTTAGGTTTAAATTATAATGAATTTATGTTTGCGTATAACTATACACATCAAACAAATTCGGTCGTGTTTACTAACGGAGGTTTTCATCAATTTACTTTGGGATATAATTTTGCTTGTAAGCGTGAAAAATATAGCTGTAATTGTCCTGCAGTAAATTAGAAAGGCTCATTTATTAAAACGAGCCTCTATTATTTAATTCCAAGTATATTTTTTCTTTTTAGCTAGTTCTTTAATCGCTTTTGTCAAGGCGTTTTCTAAGCCATTTGTGTTTTCTGTTTTATGTTGAGAAATATAAACTTTACGTTTCGTATCTAATTCTTGAATCTGTTTTTGAATTTGTTTGCGTTCTTTTCGTTTTGTATCAATATAAGCTTTAATATCATTAGCCGATTTCCCTTTAAGTGCTTCGGGTAAAACATCATCTTTTAATTCTTCAATAACCACTTCATTTAAAGTTTCTGCATCTACTAAATCCCAAGTTTGGTTTTTATATAAGTGCGAACTTTTACTAACTGTTCTACTTACTGCATTCGATTTGCTTAAATAACCTGCTTTAGAATCTTGTTCTGCTTGTAGTGCTATTTTTTCTTTCCCCTTTGAGCCATAAATAACATACGTTTTATTTAATTTTTGATTTAATATAAGAATTTCATCATCATAAGGCGAAGCAATATAAGCAGTTTTTCGGTTTTGGTTGATTGCTATATAATTACCGTTAGTTAATTGGGCACCATCTTTCCAAGAAGATGAAACACCTTGGTTGTAATCGCCACAAAAAATAGTATTTATAGTAATATCTTTTTCTTTAGCATTTGTACAAGCATTTTTATAATTAATTTTTCCTTGAGTAAAAGGTTCATTACCCGCAATAAAAATCAATTTTAAATCATCAGGGTTTTTACCCCAATTTAATTGGTTTAATGATGTTTGTATAACCTGCCCACAATATTCTTCACCGCCATTTGTAGTTAAAGAAAATAATGCTTTAGAGATTTCATCTAAATCATCACTAAAGGCTAAAACTTGTTTAATATAGCCTTCATCACTGTTTAATCGGTCATTTCCATATTCATATAAAGCAATTTGTAAATTGGGTTTATTAGTGCCACATTTAGCATAAGAGAGTTCGTTAACTATTTCCCATAGCTGTGCTTTGGCTTGGTCTATTAATCCGTCCATACTATTACTAGTATCAAGTAAAAGAGCTACTTTTATATACTGTTTATTTAGGTTGTGATTAATGGTTTTTGTCTCAAAATAATTATGAGATTGTCTTTTGTTATTAGCATGACAAGCTATAATGCTTATTAAAGCCATGCTAAATAGAAATGCTTTAAAATGTGTTTTCATGATATATTATGTTTTTTGATTAATAGAGTAAATCTATAACCAACCTTTTTTATAAAAAAAGCAAAATGAGTGAAGTAGGTGTTTAAATGCGTAAAGTGAACTTTTGAATATGTAAGGCATGCTTTTTAGACTTAAACGTGTCTAATTTTATGAAATCTTCATTTTAATAAACCAAGTAAAGTGCGTAAGTTTATCATTATAAAATAGTAGATGAAGTTATTTTTAAAACATATATGGTTTATTGGTATTGTATTTAGTACAACTATTTTCTTTGCCCAAGAAAATGATATTGGAACGATACAACCAAGATTTACCGTTAGGGGTTCTGTTATTGAAAGCGATACCAGAGACCCAATACCTCATGTGAATATAGAAGTTAATGGAGGGGGGTATACAACTACCGATATGTTTGGTGATTTTAGAATTGAAGCAAAAAAAGGCGATGAGATTACTATCAGACATAAAGATTTTGAAACCGTTTATTATACTATACAAAGTAATGAACGTATTATAGTTGAAGTACAACCTAATAAACCTGCTAATTATAAAAGTAAATTTTCAAAATCTAGAATTCCAATATTTAAATCACTTATAGATTCTGCCGATACCTATTTAAAAAAAGATGCAAAAAAAAGTATTCAATTTATTGCTGATGCTTTATTAGAAAGTAATTCGGTAAAAGAAAATAGTGAAGCTTACGAAGTTTTAGGCGACATCTATATGTACTGGAAACAGTATGATTTAGCAGTTTCAAATTATAGAATTAGTATTCAAAACCGAGAAACTAATGATGCTAATTTGAAACTTGCGAATGCTTATAAATTAAATAAAAACTACCAAGAAAGTATACAAACGTATAAGGATATTAATAAAACAGAGCTATCAAATTGGCAATTAGTGTCTTTATATGAAGGCCTAGGCGATATTTATCTTTTAACGAAATCTTATGATCTTTCTGTTAGTGCTTATAAAGAAGGGTTACAGGTAGCACAAAAACATTTAATTACACCCAAAATAACCGATTTAAACTCGAAAATAGCTCAAACTTATAATGAGAAAGGAGAAATAAATGAAGCAAAAGGGTATTTTAAAAATTCATTAAAATTAGCTAATACAGAAAATAAAAAGCGCGCAGTAGAAGAAAAACTTAAAGTCGCCGATTTTCGAAATAATTTAAACGATTATTCTAACGAAATAATACTTAGAAAAGAAGCCTTAGATGATATAAGTGACATAGAACATGATTCTGTTTTTGATAACGAAAGTGCGTTGACACCGCAAAAGCAGAATTATAAAATTGGTAATGCCTATGCTTTACAAAATGATTTTCCTAATGCCATTACTTATTTAGAAAAAAGTATTGCTGAAGCTGATAAAAAGGAAGATGTTATTGTACAAAAAGATGCAACCAGAAAGTTATCTGATGTATATCGTGATGCTGGAGATTATAAGAAAGCGTTAAGTATTTATCAAGATTACGTAAGCTTAGTAGATAAAGCTTATATTAAAAAAGAACAAGAAATATCTCAAGCGGCCAGATTTAGTAAAGATATTGTAAGTAAACAAAATAGAATTATAAGTTTAGAAAGCGATCGTGCATTATCTGAAAGTAAATATCAACTTACTACAGAACAAACTAAAAGACAAAAATTAATTATTTATTCATTAATAGGTGGTTTAATTTTATTGTTGATTGCAGCCTTTTTAATGATGAAATATATTAAACAACAACGTTTAGCAAATAATTTGTTGGCATTAAAAAGTTTGAGAAGTCAAATGAATCCACATTTTATTTTTAATGCTTTAAACTCGGTAAATAGTTTTATCGCTTCAAACGACGAGCGAACAGCCAATAAATATTTAACCGACTTCTCCTTATTGATGCGTGCTGTTTTAGAAAATAGCGAAGAAGATTTTATTCCGTTAGAAAAAGAAATAGAACTCTTGCAATTATACACCAAATTAGAGCATTTTAGATTTAAAGATAAGTTTGATTATAGTATTAAAGTTGATGAACATATTAATATTAATGACTTTGTAATTCCTCCAATGCTATTGCAACCCTATATCGAAAATGCCGTTTGGCATGGGTTGCGTTACAAAAAAACAAAAGGATTTTTAGAAATAAGAATTACACAATCTAACACAGATGAAATTGTTATTACAATTACCGATGATGGTATTGGACGACAAAAATCTAAAGCTTTAAAAACTGAAAATCAACAAAAACAGAACTCAAAAGGCATGGGTAATATTAAAAAACGAGTAGCGATTTTAAATACGATGTATAAAGATAAAGTAGATGTTTTTATAGATGATTATAAAAATGAAGAAGACTCAGGTACAAAAGTTGTTGTAACACTTAAAAAGGATTAACGAATTGCGGTTAACGATTTTTGAATTAAGAATTAAAAAAAAAGAATCTATTTGTCACCTCGAGCGCAGTCGAGAGGTCTCATAATTTATGAAAGATGAAGTTTAAAGTGTTTTTACATTATTAATTTTTATGATGAATTCTTGTAAAACAGCAAGAGAAAGAAAGGCATGTATTAAATTAGTTAATGAAAATAAAAGTTTAGGAATAGAAAATTTTGATGAGTTAAGAGAATATACAGGTGTAAATTGGGTTAAATTATTAGCTGCTGTTTGGATACTTGATGGAGAAGTTTTCACTGAAGATGAAATCAAATATAAGATAAATGAAAAAAAGTTTGACATATTAAAAGTTCAAATTTTAGATGGTGATTCCATACAATTTGTTTGTAAACGAGTGCCTTTTTATGTTATAATTTCAACGAACAATTGTTTAAAAAACCATTAGTGTCAAATTTAAAAATATGAAATTAACCTCCATTATAGTAGAAGATGAAGAAATAAGTCGAGATATTCTAAAAAATTATCTCAAAAAATATTGTCCTAATGTACATGTTATAGGAGAAGCATCAAACATTGAAGAAGCCTTAGTTTTAATTCGGAATAACGATTTAGATTTGGTGTTTCTCGATGTAGAAATGCCTTATGGAAATGCTTTCGATTTGTTAGATAAAGTAGGCGATGTGAATTTTGAAACCGTGTTTGTAACGGCATATAATCATTATGCTATTGATGCCCTAAACGCACATGCTTCATATTATTTAATGAAACCTATTTCAATTGACGAACTTATTAAAGCAGTCGATTATGTAGCCGAAATTAAAACCAAAGAAGATGCCCTTCAAGACGAAGTTTTAATACCAAAAACCAATAGTGTTCATGGTAAAATAACCATTCCGCAACAAAACGGGTTTGAAGTTATTAATACGGCAGATATCTTGTATTGTAAAGCCGATGATAATTATACGAATATCTATCTAAATAATAATAAAAAGAAACTGGTAAGTAAAACACTTAAATATTTTGAAGACGCTTTAAACAATGCTAATTTTGTACGTGTACATAAATCGTATTTAGTAAACGTAAACGAAGTGGTAAAATACTTAAAAGGAAAAGGAGGAAGCGTTATATTAAGTAACGGACAAGAAATTATGGTATCAGCTTCAAAGAAATCCGATTTATTATCATATTTTAAATAATATATTCCTGCGAAGGCAGGAATCTCATAAACAGAAAATAAAACTCAATATTAATTAAAAGGAAACTTATGTGGTAAATATATGATTCCTTTTTTCAAAGGAATTTAATATGCCAGTAATAAAATCAGTAAAAGGAAAATTACCTCAAATACCAAATGATTGTTTCATAGCCGAAAATGCGACTATAGTAGGCGATGTTGTTATGGGAAATGAATGTAGTGTTTGGTTTAGCGCCGTAATACGAGGCGATGTAAATTTTATAAAAATGGGTAATAAAGTCAATGTGCAAGATGGTGCCGTTATACATGCTACATACAAAACAGCTCCAACAACCATTGGTAATAATGTATCTATAGGGCATAATGCTTTAGTACACGGTTGTACCATTCATGATAATGTTTTAGTAGGTATGGGAAGTATTATTATGGACGATTGCATTATAGAAAGCAATAGTATTATTGCTGCAGGAGCCGTATTAACTCAAAATACACATGTAGAGTCAGGAAGCATTTATGCAGGTGTTCCAGCAAAAAAAATAAAAGATATTAGTCAAGAATTAATTTCAGGGCAAATAGATAGAATTGCTAATAATTATATAAAATATTCTAGCTGGTTTAAGGAAGAGTAGGGCGTTACCCTTTGGGTCGCGCTTTAAGCAGTCGCTCTTTTCAAGGAGCTCCAACAAATGCTTCAATCGCTAACGCAGTTTATAACTTCAATTAAAAATTTAGATATTGTACTGCAAATTTAGAATTTAATAGTGATGCCAAAACATCAGGATTTGAATTTGTGTAAAATTTATTTTTAGTTTTTAAAAATTCGGTATTTAGAAGATTGTGTTTTTCTAATACAGCTTTTGTTTGTCGTGCTACGGCTTCACCAGAATCTATAATTTTAACATGATTAGGAAGTATATCTATAAGTAATGGCATTAAGTAAGGGTAATGAGTACAGCCTAAAACCAAATAATCAATATTGGCATCTATCATTGGTTTTAAATAGATATCTAAAAGTGTTTGCATCTCTTCAGAAAATAATTTACCATTTTCAATAAGCTCAACAATACCTACGCCTTGTTGCTCTATAACGTTAACATTACTAGCAAATAGTCCAGAAGTTTTAGAAAATAGCGCACTACTTAATGTTCCTTTAGTTGCTAAAATACCAATAGCGTTTGTTTTTGTGTTAAGTGCAGCGGGTTTTATGGCAGGTTCAATACCTATAAACGGTACGTGGTATGTTTTTCTAAGAAAGTCAATAGCATTTGTAGTTGCCGTGTTACAAGCCACAACAATTAGTTTGCAACCTTTATTAATTAAGTATTCTGTGTTTTTGATGCTTAAGTTAATAATAGCATCTTTCCCTTTTAAGCCATAAGGTGCATTGGCACTATCGGCTAAATATATGGTATGCTCGTTTGGTAAAAGATTATGAATTTCTTTCCAAATTGAGGTGCCACCAACACCCGAATCAAAAATACCAATAGGGTTTGTATCCATATATTACAAAAATAAAAAAGCTGCCTTGTAAAAAGCAGCTTTTAATATATTTATTTTAGGTTCTCCGATTTTATATATTGGAGTATTCTTTAATCAATTAGATACCTAATTCTTTTTTAACGTCGTCAAGTAAGTTTTTACCATCAGCTAAAATAGTAACACCTTGTGAAGAATCTAAAACATAGTCATATCCTTGAGCTCTAGATACTTTTAAAATAGCAGCTTTTGCTTTTTCTGAAACAGGTTGCATTAAATCAATTTCTTTCTTCTGTAAATCTTTTTGAGCATCTGCTTGAAATTGTTGAATACGTTGTTGTTTCTCTTGAAGTTCTTGACCTCTTATTGCGTTTTCTTCTTGAGTTTTTGTTGCAGCTTCAGCTTCAAATTGTTTTACCGTATTTTGATATTCTGTAGCCATAGCTTGAAAATCTGTTTGGTACGTTTTGCCTAATGCTTCTAATTCTGTTTGAGCTGCTTTAAACCCTGGCATCGCAGCAATTAATTCTTGTGTGTTTATATGGGCAACTTTAGTTTGAGCTTGTGTGAAACTGATAGTTCCAATACATAATGCAGTTGCTAATAATAGAGTTTTTAATTGTTTCATTTTAAATAGTATTAATGTGTTATAAATTATTAATTGTTTTTAGTTTATACTGTCTTTTGCCTTTTGGCGATCTTCTAAAATTTTTCTTTTTCTTTCTTCCAATTCTTTTTTACGAGCTTCTCTTTCAGCTAATTTTTTTTGTCTGTTTTCTTCAATGAGTTGTGCTCTTGTTTTGGTTTCAACTTCGCCTTCTTCTTCACCTTTTTTTGTTGTTTCAGATTTTGCGGCTTCTTCTTCTCCTTTAGCTGTTTCTGTTATTGTGTTTCTTTCAGCTAATTTTTCTTGCTTTACTTTTTCTCTGTCGTCTAATATTTTTTGGCGTCTAGCTTCAGCTTCTTTTACCTTTGCTTCTCTAGCGGCTAATTTTTCTTGTCTAGCTTTTTCAATAGCACTTTCACGTGTTTGTTTTCTTTCTTCTAATGCTTTTTCACGTGCTTCTTGCTCATAATTAATTTCTGGAACTAATTCTTCTTCTTTAGCTGCTTTTCTTTCAGCTTTTGAGGCTGCCTGTGTTCGTTTTGCAGACCTTGTAATACTTCTTATTATCTGATCGCTTAAATCATATTGCCTTGCCGAATATAACATAACAGCGTCAGATGATTTATCAAAAATAAAATCATATTTTCTGCTTGCTGCTAAATCTTGTACCGCTGCAAAAATTTGATCTTGTATGGGCTGCATTAATTGCTTTTTCTGAATAAACAAATCACCATTAGGACCAAAACGCTTTTGTTGATAATCTAAAATTTCTTTTTCTTCAAAAGAGATATCTTCTTCACGTTCGTTTATAAGTTCATTTGTTAAAAGTGCTTTTTCATTGCTTAAATCTTTTCGTCTTTGCTCGATAGTACTTAGTTTAGCTTGAACTTCATTTTTCCATTTATCAGCTTTAGCATTTAATTGTGTTGTTGCTTCTTGATATTCTGGAACATTCTCTAAGATATATTCTGTATCTATATAAGCTATTCTTACCCCACGTTGTGCATGTGTTGAAAGGCATAACATAAAAACTATTGTTAGTAAAAAAAGAACGTAATTTCGCATCTGTTTAATATTTTTATAATTTATCAACTCATAAATTCTAAAAAAAAGACAGATGATTTTTTTAAGTCTGTCACTTTTTTGAATTGTGTTTTCAAAATTAACGAATTTTAATCTTAAAAATTTCAATTCTCATTTAAATCATCATAGTGTTATTAGAAAATATCGTGCCAAAATTAAAATTGTTGTCCAATAATGAAATGAGTTTCCCAACCATGCATACCTGTTTCTCCTGGTAATGAATCGAATCCATGACCAAAATCGATACCTAATAATCCGAAAGCAGGCATGAAAATACGAATACCTAATCCAGCAGATCTCTTAATATCGAAAGGGTTATAATCTCTAAAATTATTAAATGAAGCACCGCCTTCTAAAAACCCTAAGGCGTAAATTTTTGCAGATGCAGCTAAAGTTATTGGATAACGAAGCTCTAATGAGAATTTATTATAAATAGTTCCTCCATCTTGGTTAGATAAAGATTGATTAGGGTAGCCTCTTAATGCAATGGCTTCTCTACCATCTAAACTGTAACTACCTAAACCATCACCACCAACAAAGAAACGTTCAAAAGGAATAACACCTCTATCATTATTATAAGCGCCTAAGAATCCAAACTCTACACTTGGTCTCAACACTAAATTTTTTGCTAATTGTGTATACCATTCGCCTTTAAATTTAACTTTATAAAATTCTAACCATTTATAACGTTCTTGGTCTATCTCGGCTATTTTAGTAGATGCATTAGTTTTTTGTACATCAGTTGTTGTTGCATCATTAATAATAGATTGTTGAGCCTCACGGTCTTCAGCAATTGCTTTGTAATCAATTCCATTTATTAAAGAATAAGGAGCTGAAAATTTTGCTGTTGCAGAAAAACTAGATCCACCAGTTGGGAAAATAGGATCTACACTGGTGTTGTTTCTGCTTAACCCTACTGTGTATGATAAATTATTAGAATATCCATTTCCGAACGTAAATAATCCAGTATTGTAATTTTTTAAATCGTAACGTTGAAAACTTACGGCTTGAGATAATGTAAAGAAATCATCTGGAACCGATAAACGTTTTGCTAAACCAAAAGTAATTCCGGTAATATTAAAGCTTTTGCTTTTATCTGCATTACCAGTTCTATAATCATATAAAAACTGTTTGGTATGAGATAAAGATGTTGAAAATTGTACAGGGCGTTTTCCTCCTAGCCAAGGTTCTGAAAAAGAAAAACTATAAGTTTGATAAAAACGACTGGCTTGTAAACGCAACGCTAGTTTTTGTCCGTCACCCATTGGTATTGGCTTGTAGGCGTCTTTTTTAAAGATATCTTTTATAGAAAAGTTATTAAATGATAAACCAAGTGTACCTATAAAGCCACCACCACCATAGCCACCTTGTAATTCGATTTGGCTAGATCCTGTTTCTTTTACAGAATACTCCATATCAATAGTTCCTTCGTTAGGGTTTGGGTTGTTAAAGTTTGGCGATATTTCTTGAGCATCAAAAAATCCTAATTGCCCTAATTCTCTAACGGTACGTACTACATTGGCTTTACTGTATAATTGTCCTGGTCTAGTGCGTATTTCTCTGTAAATAACGTGATCATTCGTTTTATCGTTACCTACAATAGATACGTTATTAAAATAAGCAGGTTTTCCTTCAGAAATTCTTATTTCTAAATCTATTACATTATCATCTGCACTAACTTCAACAGCATTAATGCTAGAAAATAAGTAACCATGATTTTGATATTCATTTGTTATATCAAAAGCATCTGGTTTACTACCGTCTGCAATTCGTTTTTGTAATAAAACACCATTATAAGTATCGCCTTTATTTATTCTTAAAAGTCTACTTAAATATTCGTTACTATAGACTGTGTTGCCAATAAATGTAATATTACCAAATTTATATAGGTTTCCTTCAATTACATTAATGTTAAGCGAAATGGTTTTATCATCATTTATAATAATACTATCTGATAAAATACGAGCATCTCTATAGCCATTTTCTTTATAGGTATCTATTATGTGACCTAAATCTGCTTGATAAGCCGAATCAATAAACTTAGAGCGTTTTAATAATCGTAAACGATTAATTTTTTTTGTGGTCTTCATGCTTTTTCTAAGCTTTTTAGCACTTAAAACATCATTTCCACTAAATACGATATCTTTTATTTTAACTTTTTCGCCTTTATCAATATTAAGAACCATGTTAACTCTAGCCGTTGGTATAGAGTCTTTTACGTCTATGGTGTTAATATGTACTTTAGAATTTAAAAACCCTTCTTTTTTGTATTTTTTCTCAAGAAAATTTTTGGTAGTTGTAATCAGGTTTTCGGTAACTTTAGTTCCCTTTTTTAATTTATTGTCACTAATAATACCTTCTTTTTTACTTTTTTTACACCATTAATTTTTAATTCATTTAGTTGAGGTAAATCTGAAAGGCGTATTTCTAAATAGGCAACATTACCTTCAATTTTAGTAATGTAAAGCTCAATGTCGCTAAATAGTTTTGAATTCCAAAGTTTTTTTATGGCTGTACTTATTTCTTCTCCTGGAATGGTTATTTCTTTTCCTTTTGTTAATCCTGAATAGGTAACTATAGTTTGTTCGTTAAAGCTAGTATTGCCTAATACAGATATGCCTCCAAGGGTATATTTTTTACCATTACTATAAGGTAATTCTTGTGAATGAATATTAACACTACAAGCAAAAAAGAGTGCTATTAAAAAATACTTTAAATATGTTAAAGGTAAAATGCTAGTTAAGTTGTTCACTTGTTTTCCCAAATCGTCGTTCTCTTTTTTGATATTCAATAATAGCTTCATACAAATGCTGCTTTGTAAAATCTGGCCACAATACACTTGTAAAATACAATTCAGCATAGGCAATTTGCCAAAGCAAAAAATTACTTATACGTTGTTCGCCACTTGTTCTTATGAGTAAATCTACATCTGGTAAATTTTGCGTGTAAAGATGCTCATTTATAATTGATTCATCAATTTTATCGGGCGAAATTATATTATTTTTAACTTTAATACTAATCTCTTTAACAGTATTTATGATTTCCTCACGCGAACCGTAGCTTAACGCTAGTGTTAGAGTCATTTTGTTATTGTCTTTTGTGTGCTTAATAACTTCATGTAGCTCTTTAAAAACCTTTTTCGGTAATGTGTTTAAATTACCAATGGCCTCTAGTTTTATGTTATTGTCTTGTAGTGTTTTAATCTCTTTTTTTAACGAAGTCACTAACAGTTTCATAAGTGTTTGTACTTCTAGTTTGGGCCTGTTCCAGTTTTCTGTAGAAAACGCATAAAGCGTTAAGTTTTTAACACCAAGTTCGGCACAAGCTTCAACGGTTTGTCTGACCGATTTTGTGCCATTTTCATGACCAAAAGCCCGTAACATACCTTTTTGTTTAGCCCAACGTCCATTACCATCCATGATAATAGCGATGTGTTCTGGTAATTTTGTGCTTATTATGTTCTCTTTTAAATCCATTTTAGTTTATGCAATAACATGGGTTTTCTCCAAAGGTATAGGTTAATGTAATACCAGAAAAAACATACCAGTCGTTATTGTTTATATTTCCAAATCTATATGGTAGATGCGATTGGGTGTCTGGAAGACTACCGTCTAATTCATCAGTAAATGTATAGCGGGCTCCTACTTCAATTCCTAAAATAAGATTACCCATGAAGTTCGTTTTAAATCCTAATGCCATGGGGATACCAAAAGCCCAACTTGTATTGTTTTCTGAAGTTTGTAAACCATTTAAAAAATAGTAGTTATCATGGTGTGCAACACTTATACCTGAATATAGATAAGGTGTTGCTATTTTTTTTCCGGAATGCAAATTAAAATCAATAAAAGTAAATTCCATTCCTGCTGAGCCTTCAATTATTTTACTTGAAAACTCATAGCCTCTTTGAATACGTCTTGGGTCATCTGAATTGACATCAACACCTTCTAAATCAGTGAAAATTAGGGAAACTCGATAGGAATGTCTTCGGCTTCTATTCCATTTATAAAGGCCTCCAACCGCCAATTGGTTTGGTGAAATATAATCGGTTGCTCCAACATCACCAATAAAATTACTTCCACCAACAAATATTCCTATTTCATTAATTTGAGAATGGCTTAATTGGATGCTTAAAATACTTAAAATCAATACGGTTAAATGCCTCATAAATATTCAAAAGTTTGCAAATATAATAAATAAGATTAGCCTATTATAATTTGAGCTAATTTGTATGAGTTTAAAACAGTATTTCTGTTAAATTATTGTTTAACCTAAATTATGTGTAAAAAAATCTATTATGTCTTATAACTATTGCAAAATATAATGTTTCACTACTTTTTTAAGTTTAGCCGTAGCGATGCTTTGCTAATATTTATAAAAAGTCATATTTAATTATAGATTTAATCTTCATGACGATTTTTTATGCTTAATTAGGGTTTAATTACGGTTGTCTTCGCCCCAAAGTAGTTTTTTACGGAGTGTTACTAAAAAGCTTTCATCTAAAAGGTCAATCATTTTAATTTTAAAATCAGCTTTTTTAATTTTGATAATGGTGCCATTATCTAAAGTTGCAATTCTAGAGTCTAATGAAACTAAATGCTGTTCTTCGCGACCATCAACTTTTAATTGGATCTCTGTAGAATCGGGTAAAATTAATGGACGTGCACTTAAATTATGAGGAGCAATAGGAGTTAAAGCAAAACTATTAGTGCTAGGTGTAATTACGGGTCCGCCACAACTTAAAGAGTAACCTGTAGACCCTGTTGGAGTTGAAACAATTAAACCATCACTCCAATATGATGTTAGATATTCGCCGTCTAAATAGGTTTCAACAGTAATCATTGATGTGGTGTTTTTTCTACTAACAGCTATTTCGTTTAAAGCAAAATTTAAAGATTTGATATCTTCATTTTCTGGAGATGTTTCAATAGAAAGTAAACTACGCTCTGAAATTTTGTAGTTACCATCAATAATATCTTGAATGGCTTTTTCAATTTGATTGACTTGTATAGTGGCTAAAAAACCTAATCGTCCAGTATTAATACCTATAATAGGAATGCCTAAATCTTTAACAAAAGTAATGGCTCTTAAAATGGTGCCATCGCCACCAACACTCACTAGTAAATCAAAAGTCTGGTCTAAAGTATCAAAAGTTTTAAATGATGAATAGTCTTTTTTGTTTTTTGATTCACATTTAATAAGGTTAGAAAATTCGGTTTCTATGTAAGCATCAAAATCTTTCTTTAAAAGATAATTAAAAAGTGTTTCTACCGAAGTTGTGGTAGTTTTATTGTAAAATCGTCCAAAAACAGCAACCTTCATTATTTACATGTTTAAATATTTGTTTAAATAATCCGATCGTTCTTTCAAGCTTTCAATATACCCATCTTCTTCGTGTCCAGATACAATGTTATAACTATATCTTCTAAATGTTTGAATAATATCATTAAGACCTGTGTTGCCAATTTTTAAAGTGATTTGAACTAAATCACTAGTCATTTTAGAGATAAAAGCACCAAGAATTTTTCCGTCATTAGACTCTATAATTTGGCTAACTTCACTAAACGAATAGTCATTAATGCCTTTTTCAACAACTAAAATACCTCCAGCTTCAGAGAAGAAAGGCGATTCGCTAAACAAACTAATAACATCATTAAGTTCGTAATATCCTAAATATTCATTATTGATATTTAAGACAGGCATAATGTTAGTCGAATTTACAGCAAAAGCTTCTAAAACATCTAGCCATAAAGTGTTGTCGCGAACAAAAAAGTCTTCAAGAGAATAAATGTATTCACTCAAAGGTTTTTCACTGTCAAAACAATGCGCGTCTGTTTCAAAAAAAGAACCTAAAAACACCCCTTCATCATTTTGAACTGGGATATGAGAATAAGTTAACTGATTAAATAATAATTGCAAATCTTTAATTTTGCT